>NZ_JACJEZ010000020.1:0-83295 GCF_014164365.1 Pseudoalteromonas sp. SG43-6 | reverse complement strand
GTTGGTCAGGAAAGTCACGAGATTGGTCAATGATAAACGAAGTAAATTTGAATCCTGAGAAAAAAGAAGAAATGCGGGCGGCATAAAATTTAACTTGAGGCGACAACTAACTTGAAAAACTCCGATCGCAAGCAGATAGAGACTAACAGCAGATAGTCTCTATTCTCTCGTCTACGTTATAAAATACCAGCCACTTGTTGTTTTAACTCCTCCGGCCATACACTTACTTGTACTTGACCGATGTGAGGTTTTTGTAATAACAACATCGCCAATCGAGATTGACCAATGCCACCACCTATTGTCTGTGGTAATTGTTTAGCTAGTAGTTGCTTATGCCAATCAAATTCTAAACGAGCTTGGTCACCGGTAATTGCAAGCTGTGCAACTAATGCTTCTGGTGATACGCGAATACCCATTGATGAAATTTCAAAAGCATCTTCAAGCACAGGGTTCCACAGTAAAATATCACCATTTAAGCCACTGTATTGCTCGCAAGTCTGAGTCGACCAATCATCGTAGTCAGGTGCGCGTACATCATGAATCTTACCATCGGCTAATGCCCCACCAATGCCTATCAAAAACACCGCACCATATTCTTGTGTAATCGCTTTTTCGCGCTGCTTGGCGGTAAAATCAGGGTACATTTGACGTAACTGTTCACTGTGTACAAAAGTAATATCAGCGGGTAAAAATGGTGATATACCAAATTCATCAGCAACAAATTGCTCGGTTGCTTTTAAGCCTTTATACAAGGCTTGTACTGTTTCTTTTAACTTATCAAGAGAGCGCTCAGAACTGGCACAAATTACTTTCTCCCAATCCCACTGATCAACATAAACAGAATGGATGGGGCTTAATGACTCTTCATCCGGGCGCAACGCTTTCATATGTGTGTATAAACCTTCACCAATTGCAAAGCCGTGCTCAGCTAGTGTTTTTCGCTTCCATTTTGCCAAAGAGTGAACCACTTCAAATTGACTCGCTGGAATAGTTTTAACTTTTACCGCAACCGCATTTTCAGTGCCACTTAGGTTATCTTGGATACCATCGCCTACTTTAGCCAAAATAGGCGCTTGTACTTCAATTAACCCTAGCTGTTGTTCTAGCTGGTGTGAAAAATACTGTTTAACTTTACTAATTTGCAGCTGTTGCTGGACAAAGTGTGAACTCATAATAATTGGCCTCATTCCCAGTTATTGTTACTTGCATAAATGCATGATTGCACTATGAGCAACCATGTCGTTAAAGCAATCCTCAATCATTTTGCACTTTAATTCAATAACCAATAACAAAAACACCTTTACCATATTAATTTGATTAATTTAGTGGTATAAAAAATGATGATTCAACAATTTAAAGATGATATTTATATGGAAAATTATCAAATCGATAATCTTGATAAACAGATCCTCCACGCATTAATGGATAATGCCCGCACAGCCTATGCAGAATTAGCCAAACGGTTCGCCGTTAGCGCAGGTACAATTCATGTACGGATTGAAAAAATGAAACAAGCCGGGATCATTACAGGCACCCAAGTTAGCGTCAATGCCAAGCAGTTAGGCTACGATGTATGTTGTTTTATTGGCATCAACCTCAATAATGCTCGAGACTACCCACAAACCTTATTGCACCTAAAGGAACTTGAAGAAGTCGTTGAGGCTTATTACACAACCGGTAACTACAGTATTTTTATTAAGGTAATGACCCGTTCAATTGATCATTTACAAGATGTATTGATCAATAAGATTCAAGCTATCGAAGCTATTCAGTCAACCGAAACGCTAATATCACTGCAAAACCCAATTAGCCGCTCAGTAATGCCTTAAGACGGTAATTCCCGTATAATAGCGGCAATTTTATGAGTTAAGACAAGGCTAAAAATGGAAAACACCCGCTATCATCGCATTAAACACGTACTAGATCGTCGTCAAACCGATTTAACCGTGTGCTTAGAAGATGTGCACAAACACCATAACTTGTCTGCAATTGTTCGCAGCGCTGATGCTGTGGGTTGCCATAATGTTCATGCAGTATGGCCACAAAACCAAAAATGGCTCACCAATAATACCTCTGGGGGCAGTAAAAATTGGATCGCAACTCACTTACATAAAGATATCGACAGCGCTGTGGCTATGATGCGCCTGCATAATCCGCAAGTACAAATACTCGCTACTAACTTATGCCCTGATGCTGTTGACTACCGTGAGATTGATTATACTCTGCCAACAGCCATTATTGTCGGCCAAGAAAAAACCGGGATCTCTCCACAAGCACTTGCCCACGCAGATAAAAACATTATTATTCCAATGCAAGGTATGGCGCAGTCTCTGAATGTGTCTGTGGCCGCTGCACTGATATTATTTGAGGCACAAAACCAACGTCTGCAAGCCGGCTTATATGAGCGCACTATGCTGGATGAGAGCATAAAACATAAGATGCTATTTGAAGGTTGCCATCCAATCATTGCACAAAAATGCAAAGAAAAATCGCAACCCTATCCAGCCCTCGATGAAAATGGTGAAATCATCGCTGATGATGAGTTTTGGCACAAATTAAAACATGCTTGATGACAAGCCTGTTCGCACGTAAACTAAAAAGTATCTAAAAATGAAAGATTTGAGCGTATTGTGTCAAAGCCAACTTTAAGCCGCTACCCAATCACTGACCTCAAAGGCGTTGGTCCAAAGATGGCCGAGCGGCTAAAAAAACTCGGCATTAGCACAGTGCAAGATATGCTCTTTCATCTACCGCTTCGATATGAAGACCGCACCCGTATTTATGCTATCAGTGATTTAGCTGTGCATAGTCATGTCAGTATTGAAGCCACCATAGAAACCAGCCAAATTACCTTTGGTAAACGTAAAATGCTCGTTTGCCAAGTTAACGATGGTACTGGACGACTCACCCTGCGATTTTTTAATTTTACTGCAGCACAAAAGAATACCTTAAGTAGCGGTAAGGTGATCCGCTGTTTTGGCGAGGTACGACGTGGCAGAGTCGGTTATGAAATGACTCATCCTGAATACAGCCTCAGCGATACACCGAGCGAACAACCAACAGCAACCACACTAACGCCTGTTTACTCGACAACGGAAGGGTTAAAACAACTGTCGATCCGTGCATTAAGTGATCAGGCGATTGCATTACTTGAAAAATATCAGGTAGAAGAGTTATTGCCAGTGCAATTCCAACACGCTGGTATGGATTTAACTCAAGCACTGCTACTTTTACATCGCCCCGCTAATGATGTAGATATCACCGCATTAGAGCAAGGCCTGCACCCGGCTCAACAACGTTTAGTGTTTGAAGAGTTACTGGCGCAAAATTTGAGCTTATTAAAATTACGTCAACAAGGACAGCAAGTAAAAGCAGTTGCTCTGAACCCTATTAATCATCTGGAGCATGATTTTTTAGCGCAGCTCCCCTTTGCTCCAACCAACGCGCAAAACAAAGTCGTCGCTGAAATAAAAAACGATTTGCAGTCTCCTTATCCAATGATGCGCTTAGTACAAGGCGATGTTGGCTCAGGTAAAACCCTAGTTGCGGCACTGAGCGCCTTAACAGCTATCGCACAGGGCTATCAGGTGGCACTAATGGCACCCACCGAAATTCTGTCAGAACAACATGGCATTACTTTCGAAAATTGGTTTACGGCTTTAGGTATAACTACAGCATGGCTCGGTGGTAAAACCAAAGGAAAAGAACGCAGCGCAACGCTTGAAAAAATAGCATCAGGTGAAGCGCAAATGATTGTTGGGACTCATGCGTTATTTCAAGAACAAGTAACATTTAATAACCTAGTGCTTATTATTATTGATGAACAACACCGCTTTGGCGTCCATCAGCGCTTATCGCTACGAGAAAAAGGCCGTTTTGGTGATTGCTATCCCCATCAACTGGTTATGACAGCAACACCGATCCCACGTACACTGGCGATGACAGCTTATGCCGATTTAGAAACGTCCGTGATTGATGAGTTGCCACCAGGACGTACCCCAATTAAAACCATTGCACTACCTGATACGCGTCGTGATGAAATTATTGCTCGTGTAAAAACAGCCTGTACCGAGCAAGGTCGTCAAGTATATTGGGTATGCACCTTAATTGATGAATCGGAAGCATTGCAATGCCAAGCAGCAGAAGATAGCGCACTGCAATTAACTCATGCACTGCCAGAGTTAACTATAGGATTAGTTCATGGCCGTATGAAAGCAGCAGAAAAGCAAGCCATTATGAGCGAGTTCAAAGCTGGAAAGATTCATATATTAGTGGCGACAACGGTCATTGAAGTCGGTGTAGATGTGCCGAATGCCAGTTTGATCATCATTGAAAATCCTGAACGGCTTGGCCTTGCACAATTACATCAGTTACGTGGTCGAGTTGGTCGTGGTGCAATCGCATCCCATTGTGTGCTTTTATACCACGCACCGCTGTCTCATACTGCACAAAAACGTTTGGCTGTTCTAAGAGATAGCAATGACGGTTTTGTAATTGCAGAACGTGATTTGGAAATTCGTGGTCCAGGTGAAGTGCTCGGCACTAAACAAACAGGCTTAGCGGAATTTAAAATTGCTGACTTAACCAGAGATAAGCACACACTCAACTTAGTCAGACCTATCGCACTACAAATGCTCCGCCAGTATCCTGAACAAGTAGAACAACTAATCAATCGCTGGCTTGCGGGTAAATCAGTGTATGCACAAGCTTAATAGTAAAAAACCTTACAGCAATAAGTAAGGCTTTTTCAACGGTCTAAAGACTAAAACTTGTATTCCATGCCAACACCTAAGTAATCTTGATCAACATTGCTGTCCATATCAAAATTAGTGTAGAAGGCAAATAACGTGGTGTTTTTGCTCAATGAGTGATCAACACCTGCAGAGATGGCAGACTTTTTATCACCCGCATCAAAATCCATTACTTGGTATTGAACTTTAAATGTATTGCTATCAAGGGTGTAAGCCGCATTAACTAAATAACCATCGGCATCACCGCTACCATCCACTTTTTCTTGGCTTTGGTACATTGCACCTAGTTTAAAATCAGCTACTTTCCCTTGCACGGTAGCGCGTACAACATCATAACCATTAACTTCACTGTCGGCAGCAACTGATGCATAAACATTGCTTTTCTTCAGTCCAGCATCGCCATAAGTAAGTGCTAATGAATAACCGCTATCGCCTTCACTGTCTTTTTCTGCAACGTAAGTTGCAAGCACTTTAAAGCCACTTAAATCCTTTGATGAATAAGTAACCGTATCACTAAGTCGGTTTTCACCTTTAAATAAATTTTTGATATCACCTTCAAGGTTATCAAATAAATCCAACTTTCCTTGTGATTGCTTTAAAGCAGTATCATTACGGCCAATCACTAATTGACCAAATCCACCTTTTAAACCAACGTATTGATTACGTGATGTAACCGTGTCTTTTGAATCATCAGAAACATTAACTTGAAATTCGAACTTATAAATAGCTTCTAAGCCATCACTGATGTTTTCAGAACCTTTAAAACCAATTCGCGATGCATTGCTTTTAATTTCGCTGAATGACCCTTCACCGTCATCCGAAGATTGCACAGATACATTCGCTTTACCATACACATCAACATCAGCAAACGCAGAAAAAGATAAACCACTTAACACAGCTAGTAATAAGCTCGACTTTGCAAATTTCATATTATTTCCTCAATAAACGCAACAGACTAATTTTTAATTCGCTGCATTTTGCCTGCGGTAAATGACAGAAATATTACAACAGAAACATTTTTGACTCATATTATTCATAAAAAGGAACAACAAAAGACATCAAATCAACATAAAACTGTCATATATAGCTTACTTAGCACTAAATTCACTGCTTATTGTTGGTGTTAATTCCAGTAATAAATTAACCAACGTCTCAAGCAAGGGTTTTTGTTCATTATCTCTGTGATAAGCGACAAAAATATCCCGAGAAGTATGTTCCACATCAGACACTCGATGTAGCTCCCCTTTATCTATATGGCTTTTCGCTAAAACTTCAGGAATAAATGCACTACCTCCACATTGTAGTATCAAATCTAATGCAATGCGTCCTGTGCTGGTGCGAAAATATGGTGGAGTGTGACCAGTAAATTGCCGTGCATGCCAAAGAGAGAAGGTAGTTCCCCAGTCAACATAGACATATTGATTATCAAAAAAGTTTTCATTCGCAGCTCCTTCAAATGCACTGATAGGTATAATTGGCAAGGTGCAAATACGCTCAACTACTAATTCATCCACTTTTGGTGGATCAAATAAAATCGCTAGATCTAAGGTGCGCTCTAATAGTAACCGTGTGCTTTCTTGCTGTGCTTTAACTTCAGCCACCAGCGATACCCCTGGCATTGCAGAGACAATATTAGTGATACCAAACTGTAAAAAAGCATCCCAAATATTAGGCGTCCCTGCTAAACTCACTTGCTTATGCATATTATCCGCAAGAGCAACATCGACTTTAGCCCGTTGCATACCAGTAATAATCATTTGCGCATGGGGTAATAAGCGCTCCCCTGGTGCAGTCAATTGGATGTTATTACGTTGGCGGATAAATAAATTAACCCCTAGTCCTTGTTCTAATTGACGAATTCGAAAACTCACCGCAGACTGCGTAATGTAAAGGTTTTCAGCCGCTTTACCAAAGTGACGAGTACGTACCACTTCGACAAAGGTTTTCAATAAATCTATATCCAATTATTTATCCTCACGATAAAAATTTTTTGTTTAATAAATTGCGCAACTTGATCCATACTCCAGCTTGAAAATAGGGTATGAGGAAACAGCCATGAGCAATGATATTTCACTACTTCGCCAAGCATTTGTAAGCCAACGTCAGTTTTATGATGATCAAAACTTTCCGCGCGGATTCGGCCGCAGCGGTAATTTTACCTTACTAGAAGCCAGTATCCTTGAACAACACGGTGTTGTTCTAAAAGGGTTATATAATAAAACCCTTGAACCACAAAATGAAATCCAAGAACAATTTTTTGCCGTTGTCTCTGGTAATCAAGAACCAACCAACGCAATTGAACGTGCGTGGATTAAATACCTAAAGCTAACGACGTGTAAAGCAAAGTTTCATACTCTGTTTGGGCGTTCTAAAATTTCAAGTCCTGCACCACAAAATCCAGACTACTATTCGGAGTCTGATAGTTTATAAAAGTAATGGTGTTATTTGCTTTTTCGTGTTTTAACAGTTACAACTTGTATAACTGAACAAACTTGGCCATGCCAAAAACAAGGTGTTACGTGACACGAAAAATACTCATCATTGAAGATACGCCAACTATAGCGCGAGTGCAAAAGCACATTGCAATTAAAGTTGGCTATGATGCAGATATAGCCTGTTCCTTAGCGCAAGCAAAAGAGTTAATTAGTAAAAATAACTATTTTTGCGCTGTAGTAGACTTTATTCTACCTGACGCACCACAAGGCGAGGCTGTACCCTGCACTATTGAAGCTCAAATTCCTACTATAGTAATGACCGGCAATATAGATGCAAAGACCCGTGATACCGTCGAAAAATATCCAATAATTGATTACATCACTAAAGAGAACAAGCAAGCCTACCATTATTTAGAAAAGCAACTACAGCGCTTACCTCGCAACGAAAACGTTAAAGTCTTAGTCGTCGATGACTCACCATCAGCACGACTACATATATGCAGCTTGCTTAAACGTCATAAATATCAAATATTACAAGCCTGTGATGGCATTGAAGCACTTGCAGTGCTCGAACAAACACCTGATATAGCAGTTATAATTGCAGATAACGAAATGCCTAACATGAATGGTGATGAGTTATGTGGTGAAATTCGTCGCTTATACAGTAATGATGAAAAAGCAATAATCGGTATTTCCGGCTCAAATGCAGCGCATCTTTCGGCGCGTTTTTTGAAAAATGGCGCAAACGACTATTTACGTAAACCATTTAATAACGAGGAATTTTATTGCCGTTTGAGCCAGAACGTTGACATGCTGGAACAAATTGCCACCATTCGCTTACAAGCGAACACTGACTATTTAACTAAACTACCTAATCGTCGCTACTTCTTTGAAGAGACCACAAAATCATTAAAACAACTGCAGAAAAAAGAGTTAATTCCCTCTTTGGCGATGCTCGATATTGACCATTTCAAAGCAATCAATGATACCTATGGCCACGATGCTGGTGATGAAGTACTAAAAGGACTTTCAATTTGTTTTGCAAAATACTTTACAAAAGACTTGGCGGCTCGTTTAGGCGGTGAAGAGTTTGCTGTGTATTTTAATGACACAAATAAAGATGAAGTATTAAAACGTCTGGATAATTTTCGTCACTTTGTTGAGCTCAATAGCCCTGAATTTAGCAAAGAAAAAATTCAATTTACGCTCTCTATTGGTTACGCACACGGGCCTGTTTATCAAATTGATGAATTATTAAAACAGGCCGATATTAAGCTTTATGAAGCCAAAGAAACTGGCCGCAATAAAGTCATTGCTTAAACAGGCTTAGTGGGTGCAGGGATATTTTCACGTTTACGCTTTTGTGATTGTCGATAGGAGTCCCAACTAAAGATAGCCAGCGCACTCCAAATACAAGCAAATGTTACTATTCGTTCAGGACTAAATACTTCACCATAAAATACCACCGCCAACACAAACATTAAACTTGGCCCAATATATTGGAAAAACCCTAAGGTAGTATACTGCAATCGCTTGGCAGCACCTGTAAAGCAAAGTAGTGGCAGTGTGGTAATAACGCCTGCACTGATCAACAATACATTAGTATGCCAATCATTCGCTACGAAATCAGAGCTATTCGATGGCGCCATTAACCACCAATATACTAAAGCAACTGGCAATAATATTAATGCCTCTAGTAGTAACCCCGGCAATGATTCGATAGGTAACTTTTTACGAAGTAAGCCATACACCGCAAATGACCCTGCTAATGAAAGTGCGACCACCGGAAATGAGCCAAAACTAATAACTTGGATCACCACACCACATAACGCCAGAGCAACCGCTAGCGCTTGCCATTTGCGTAGTTTTTCACTTAAAAAAAGCATACCTAGCAGTACGTTTAATAACGGATTGATATAATAACCAAGACTTGCATCAAGCATATGATCATTATTAACCGCCCAAATAAATAGCCCCCAGTTAAAGCCAAGTAAGGTGGCCGTAATAACCAGCATAGCAATGAGTTTAGGGTGTTTAAGCACATGCTGTACTTTATGCCATTGCTTCATTACTGCAACAATGATGACGATGAATAATACCGACCAAACCACACGATGCATCAGTATTTCAAAAGCTGATATATGCTGTAGTAATTTAAAATAAATAGGTGCTAAGCCCCACATAAAAAAAGCCATACAGGCTAAGATAACACCTTTACGCTGTTCAGGATTAGTTGGCATAGATTGTTTCTTATGTATATGAAAGGCCGCTAGTTTACCTGCCAGCTACGCTTTATCCAACTAAATAAGTTGCCGTGCCAAAAGCTATTTGAATGCCTTGTTCGTTATGGAGCTCCATCCGACATACGCATACTTTATTACCGGAGCGAATTAGCTTGGCACTAGCGGTAAATTCAAGCCCTTTGCCTGGACGCAAGTAATCAGTGCGCAAATCGATGGTGCCGAGTGTCGCTAGCTTGGTTTGAATACTAACTATATTAAGCTCAGTGAGCTTATCTATCATCGCCGCCGCAGCGAGCATCCCCCCCACATTATCAAGCACCGCAGAGATCACCCCACCGTGGAGAATTTTTTGAGCGGGATTACCAATAAAGACATCCTGCCAAGGAAAGCTTATTTGCGCTTGTTCCGCATCTAGTGATTTAACTTTTATTTGTAAAAACTGGTTAAACGGCATTTGCTCTACAAAAACTTTAGCAACTTGGTCAATTAATTGGGCTTTATTCATTATTATTATCCGCGACTTTATAACTGGTAAGATGAGTAAAGCACAACTAAAAAGAAAGTGCGATAAAAAGCACCTATGCAAGGTCGTCTAAAAGCTCTAAAATGTCCGCGATGAATACACCAAATCCCACAGCAAGCACCGTAGTGCGCAGTCCCGCAGCTATACTCAAACAAGTGTTTGGTTATAGCGAATTTCGTGATGGCCAAGAAACGGTGATCAATGCAGCCCTTAACGGCCAAGATTCGCTAGTATTGCTGCCAACTGGCGGCGGCAAATCAGTATGCTACCAAGTGCCCGCGCTTGCCTTAAGCGGTCTGACAGTCGTTATTTCGCCATTAATTTCCCTTATGCAAGATCAAGTATCACAATTACAAGCGCTCGGGGTGAAAGCAGCGTATATCAATAACAGTTTAAACCGCGACGAACAGCAGCAAATATATCAACAACTGCACAGTGGTTTGCTTAAGCTACTGTATGTTGCACCTGAAAAAGTGCTGCAACATGAATTTAAAGAGCGCTTAAGTCATCTTAATATTAGTTTATTTGCGATTGACGAAGCTCACTGTGTATCACATTGGGGCCATGATTTTCGCCCTCACTACTGCCGCTTAAGCGAACTAAAACAACGCTTTGCAGATGTACCTATGATGGCGCTCACAGCGACAGCTGATAAAGCCACGCGGTTTGATATTGTCCAGCAGCTTGGTTTAAATGCCCCCTATATACACACTGGTAGTTTCGATCGACCAAATATTCGTTACACCATTGAAGAAAAATTCAAACCGCTGGCGCAATTACTTCGCTACTTAAAAGAACAACAAAATCAAAGTGGTATTATTTATTGCACCAGTCGAAAACGAGTTGATGAAATAGCTGAAAAGATCGCTGATGCTGGAATGAACGCAGCGGCTTACCATGCAGGTATGAGTAACGAGCAACGCCAATTTGTACAAACCGGTTTCGCCCGTGACGATATTCAAATAGTGGTGGCTACTGTTGCCTTTGGCATGGGCATTAATAAACCCAACGTCCGTTTTGTACTGCATTATGATATTCCCAAAAGTATCGAGTCTTACTATCAAGAAACTGGCCGTGCTGGCCGTGATGGCTTGGCCGCTGAAGCTATTATGTATTTTGATCCGGCCGATATTGGCCGTGTTAGGCGATTTTTTGAAGACATTGAAGATGAACAACGTCGTCGTGTCGAAGAGCAACGCTTTAACGCCATGGCCAGCTTCGCAGAAGCACAAACATGTCGTCGACAAATACTTCTTAACTACTTTAGTGAATATCAACGCGAACCTTGCGGCAACTGCGATATTTGCCTAAATCCACCAAAAAGTTTTGATGGTACTTTAGTGGCACAACAAGCCCTTTCGTGTGTGTATCGTGCCGAACAACGGTTTGGTTTAGGCTACATAGTTGAGCTACTGCGCGGAGCAAATACCAGCCGCATTAGGGATAACAATCACCACCAACTCAGCACTTATGGCATAGGTAAAGACCACAGTAGTGAATTTTGGCTCAGTATTTTACGCCAACTGATTCACCAAGGCTTACTGAGTCAAGATATCACCCAAGGCTCAGCACTGCGCTTAACCGAAGGTGCTCGCGCTATTTTGAAAGGTCAATACGCGCTGCAAATGGCTGAACCACGTCTGCAAGCGAAGCACGTATACCAAGACAAGCTCGCTCAGTTTAATTACGATAAAAAGCTATTTGCCAAACTACGTGCCTTACGTAAAGAGCTTGCCGATGCGGATGATGTGCCACCATATGTGGTGTTTAACGATAAAACCCTCGCAGAAATGGCGCAACTAATGCCAACCAATGACAGTGAATTTCTCAAAGTGTCAGGAGTTGGCTTTACTAAACTCAATAAGTACGGCAGCCCTTTTTTACACGCCATACGCGACTACTTAGCCCAGTCTTAAATAAAGAGAAAATTGATGACTCAGCTGCAACTAGATAATCAACATAATGCCATTATTATTATCCCCAGCGAAATGCCCAACGATGATGATTTCGAGCTTTGGGCGCAGTTATTTTTACATGGCCCAGAAATAGTAATTGGTGAATTTGCAGCGGGAGCGGATCGCCACCAATGTCGCTTTACGTATGCACAGCAAAGCTTTAATTTAAACTTTGAACACTACAGTAACAGTATTTGGGTTAATGGCGAAGGCATTGAAGCTGAGCATTTATTAGCAGCCTTAGCACACTATTTTCTTACACTATTGCAACAATGAGGTAGACTTATACACAAACTTAGTGTGTAGTGGGTTAACGGTAAAAACCCATAATAAAGGATTTCAATGGTTGTAAATAACGCTTATGCATTTTTATTGTTTAGCTGTTGCAGCACTTTGCTCTATTCATCCTATGGCTTAGCGCAATCATCTGGTGACGAACAGCAAAGTTGCAGTAATCAACGCACAATTACACCCACTGAAAAAAATCTCCGTCGCCAACTTGATGTCGATGAGACACTGCCAGAAAAAACCAACAAAGCCAAAATTGCCCAGGTCGAACTTGATCAACTCAACGTCTTCAATACCAATTTAGAAGCAGAAAATAACGCATTATTTCGCTTTGCCAATCGTGTTCATATGACCACTGAGCCAGACGTTATAAAAAATATTTTATTGTTCGAACCTGGTGATCACTATGAGCCGAAAAAACTCGCCGAATCAGAGCGCTTATTACGTCGTCAAGGTTATCTATACGATGCCAGAATAAAAGCAGAAACTAACTGCGATGGTGACATTAATGTAAAAGTGATCACCCGCGATTTATGGACGTTACTACCAGAAATTAGCTTCAGCCGCAGTGGTGGCGAAAATAAATCGAGCATTGGGTTTCGCGAATCCAATTTATTTGGCTGGGGTAAACGTTTGTCACTTGCTCGCACTACCGATGCAGAACGTAATGGTTACCTGTTTGTTTATGATGATCCTAATATACTTTCTAGCCGCTACCGTGGTCGTATAGAATACTCAGATAACGACGATGGTAAACGCCATTTACTCGAGCTTAGCTACCCTTTTTACTCTATTGATACGCCTTACAGCTATGGCTTATTAAGCTACTCTGATCAACGAATTGAATCTCTCTATAAACGAGGTGAAGTATTCAGTCAATTTATCCAGAAAACAGACTATAATCGCATTCACTTTGGCCACTCTAAACAGCTTGCTAATAATTGGACTCAACGCATTAGCGTCGGTTATACCCATGAACAGCAAGCTTTTGAGAGCACAGTAAATACCGTCACACCATTGGCTGAAAAACGGGAGCTAAGCTATCCATATATCAGTGGTCATTGGTTTGAAGATCACTACATAAAAGTGCGTAATTTCGACAGTATTTATCGTACTGAAGATTTAAATCTTGGTTGGAATGTGCAAGGTTTATTAGGCTATGCAAGTGAAGAATTAAGCAATGACGATAGCCGCGCTATTTACTCTTTTGATGCGAAAAAAGCTCATTTTAGTGGCGATAATACCCTTTGGCGCTTTCATGCTAGCCTAGATGGTAATTGGAACGAACAACAAAGCAAAGTAGAGAACTTACTCGCGAGCACTCAAGTGCAGTATTATTTAAACACCAGTTTTGAACAATCGTGGTATGCCAAAATACGCTTAGACTATGCTAAAAACCTAACTCCCGACAAACAGCTAATCTTAGGCGGCGAAAATGGCCTACGTGGCTATCCGCTAGACTACCAACAAGGCGATCGTAGTTTTTTAGTTAATCTTGAAAAACGCTATTATTGGGAATACGACCTGCTTCAGCTGTTTAAAGTTGGTGGAGCTGCATTTTTTGATATTGGTCGCGCTTGGTTTAATGACCAAAATAACGGTAAAAATGGCCAAGTATTGAAAAATATAGGTATCGGGTTACGGCTCGCTCCAAGCAGAGCAAATGCAGGGACTGTGATCCATTTAGATATCGCCGCTCCACTTGATAAAAGTGATGATGTTGATTCTATTCAATGGCTAGTCACTGTAAAAAATTCCTTTTAAAGTGTGCTAAAAACGCTAAACTAGTTGCTCCTAAACCGCATTTGGATTGATTGTGGAACTGTTAGATATTCTTAGCACGCAGTATAAACTCATCGTCACTTTAGTCGCTCTGTTACTTTTTCCTGTACTATTAAAACTGACTAAAAAATTACTCGAAAAAACTATTAAGGGCAAAGTCGATATTCACCGTAAATATCGTGCCGAACTATTACTGAAAATTATTCTCGCATTTGTAATGCTGTGCTTAGTGTTAGTTTTTTGGGGTATTGAATTACGGGGTTTACTGGTACTTGGCTCATCTTTGTTTGCCATGCTAGGTGTTGCACTATTTGCAGCTTGGTCGCTATTGAGCAATCTGACCTCGTTTTTGCTAATGTTTATTCAAAATGACTGTCGTGTTGGTTATTGGGTTAGAGTTATTGACGGCGCGAACTTTGTTGAGGGGCGTATTGTCGAGATGGGCTTGATGAATGTGGTATTAGAACATGTTGATGGGCACCGAGTTATTTATCCTAATAACCTATTTGTTACTCGTCCGGTGATGGTTTTAAATAAAGAGCCGAAACCTACTAAAGCAATCGCGGTTAAGCGCGCTATTGGACCTAAAAAGCTGCAATAAACGAAAAGCACATAACAAAAAGCCGTTTAAGAATATCCTTAAACGGCTTTTTTGATCAGTTACAATCAGCAATTAATTATTTAATTCCGCTGTTTTTAACTCATCTTCAATATCACTTATTTCATCAATAAAGGTTTCAAGCTGTTGTTCTACCAAGCTGTTTGCGTGAGCAAAATATGCTAAATGAAACACTGCATCACCTTCATTAACCAGTGGCATAGTTTGTTGACCAATCACTATACCACTTCTTGGCGCTAATAATTCCAGCTCAGAATCACCGAGCGGGCTACTGATATAAGCTAATATTTGCCCTTTCATTACTCGCTCACCCAATGATACTTGCGCACGCACAATGCCATCGACTTCAGCACGCACCCAACTGGTAGAGCTGGCAATAATTGGCTCAGGTAACTTCTTAGCGCGCTTGCCACGGATCATTTTTAAATGACGCATGACATAATCAACGCCTTGCATACCAGCCGCTATTGCAATTGGATCAAACCGCAGCGCTTCTCCAGCTTCGTATGTAATCACCGGAATACCTAAGTTCGCGGCCTCACTTCGCAGTGAACCATTACGAAGTGACGCATCAATAACGGCTGGTGTACCAAATGCATTCGCCATTTGTGCCGTTGCTTCATCACTCAAATCTGCGCGAATTTGCGGTAAATTGGTGCGATGTATTGCGCCAGTATGTAAATCAATAATATGCGTACAATGAATGGCCACTTGCGAAAAGAACATATGTGCCATACGTCCAGCAAGCGATCCACGAATAGAACCTGGAAAGCTGCGATTCATATCACGGCGATCAGGTAAATAACGTGACTTATGAATAAAACCAAATACGTTAACAATCGGCACAGCAATCAGCGTACCACGCAGCTGGTTAGCATCTATTTTTGCTAATAATTGGCGTACGACCTCTACGCCATTGAGTTCATCACCATGAATAGCCGCACAGACCATTAAAACAGGCCCTGCTTGAACTCCATTCACTACCTCTATTGGGATATTCAACGGCGAATGGGTGTACAGCTTAGCTGCTTCTAGGGCCAGCGTCTTACGCTCACCGACACCCACCGTTTCACCTAATAAAGTAAACGCACTATTGATTCTAACCTTTGCCACGCGTTGCGGTCCTTTTGGTTGCAGCGGTTTTTTCGATAAATTCGATCACCATACCTGCAATATCTTTTCCTGTTGCTACTTCGATACCTTCAAGACCTGGTGAAGAGTTAACTTCCATTACCAAAGGTCCGCGAGATGAACGAAGTAAATCAACCCCAGCTACGTTCAAGCCCATTGCTTTAGCTGCAGCTACTGCTGTTCTACGTTCTTCTGGCGTAATACGCACTAATGTTGCACTGCCACCGCGGTGTAAATTAGAACGGAACTCACCATCTTGTGCTTGACGCTTCATTGCGGCAATCACTTTGTCACCAAGTACGAAACAGCGGATATCTGCACCACCAGCTTCTTTAATATACTCTTGTACCATGATATTAGCTTTTAAGCCCATAAAGGCTTCAATAACACTCTCAGCAGCTTTACGTGTTTCAGCTAACACCACACCAATGCCTTGAGTACCCTCTAACAGCTTAATAACTACAGGTGCACCGCCAACCATTTCAAGTAAGTCTTTAACGTCATCTGGCTTGCTGGCAAAACCGGTTACCGGCATACCAACGCCTTTACGTGATAACAACTGTAACGAACGTAATTTATCTCGCGAACGTGAAATAGCAACTGATTCATTAACAGGAAATACATTCATCATTTCAAACTGACGCAGTACTGCACAACCATAAAAAGTAACTGAAGCACCAATACGCGGGATTATGGTATCAAAATCTTTTAAATTTTCACCGCGATAATGGATCTCTGGTTGCTCAGAGTTAATGTTCATGTAACAACGTAATGCATCGATCACTTTTACTTCATGACCACGCATCTCAGCTGCTTCAATTAAACGACGCGTTGAATATAAATTCTTGTTACGAGATAAAATACCAATTTTCATAGTTAAAACCTTAACTATCTAATAAATGAGATAAAGCCGGATCAACGACTATACGATTTTCCATGGCTGTGCGCCCTAATAACATTCTAAACTTCATACTCGCTCGGCTGGTCAAAGTGACTTCTATTGGCCAACTTTTATCACCAGCGCAGAGCTTAGTCTCAATAAAATACCGCAACTCACGCTGCCCACTTGAGCTGGTTACATATTTCATCTTTTTTACTTTAGCATCACACTCAATTTGAGTGTGCTCATCTTCTTGCAAAGGCTGAGCAATAAATTTAACCCACTTTTCGCCTTCTCGCTCATATTCTTCAATATTAAGAGCATGAATACATGACGTACGGGCGCCCGTATCAATCTTAGCCTTAATTTGATTAATGCCAAGCTCAGGTAAACTTAACCACTCACGCCAACCAACAATTATCTTTGCCGTCATAAATGTGCCCTTTAATAAAAAACTGTCTTATACGCTACACGGATAAAAACACAAATGAAATAATTTTATCCAAATGATAAGCTAATTTAATTGACCTAAGTCACTCAATAGTCAACTATATTAACATACAGGATTAATGAGAATTTACTATGTTCAATGGTTTACTACACGCACTTATACTTGATGAACAAGGCGGCGCACGCACAATTGATAATAGCGCAGACCTACATAACTGGCAGCCTGAGCAAGGTAAATTGTGGGTTCATCTTGATTATAGCCAAAGTGAAGCCATAGATTGGTTACAAAACAGTGAATTGTTGACTGATTATGAACTTGCATCATTAACAGCCGATGAAACACGCCCTCGTATCACCAAAGTAACTAACGGTTGTATGTTGTTTTTACGAGGCGTGAATTTAAATCCTGCACAAAGCCCTGAAGACATGGTCTCAATTCGTTTATTTATCAATGAAAATGTAGTGGTCACTACCCGAAAACGCCGTTTACTTTCAGTCCAAGATATTTTAGCTGCACTGGAAGAAAAAACTGGGCCAGTTAGCATTTCTGAATTAGTTTGCCAACTTACACAAAATCTTACCTCACGTATGCAAGGGGTAATTGATGGTTTAGATGACACTCTCGATATTTTTGAAGATGAAATTGACGAGCCGACCAAGCGCTTTGATAACCAAGGACTGTCGCAGTTACGCCGTCAATCAATTGGTTTAAAACGCTACTTAAGGCCACAAAAAGAAGCGCTCAGTACTTTAATGGCAAACAAATACAGCTGGCTTAGTGAAAACGACAAAGCCAAGTTAAACGAAACCACCAATCTACTGATCCGCTTTATTGAAGAATTAGATAGCTCTATTGAACGTGCGCAAATTATTCAACAAACCATTACTAATCAGGTTTCCGAACAATTAAATCAGCGTATGTATGTGATGTCGGTGGTTGCGGCACTGTTTTTACCGCTAGGATTTTTAACCGGTTTACTTGGCGTAAATGTAGGCGGTATCCCTGGTACAGAGAGCCCTTACGCATTTAGTTTTTTTGTTATATTTTTAGTCGTGATCACCGGTGCCATCGGCGTTTACTTCAAAAATAAAAAATGGCTTTAAAAATACTCACGGTTGTTCAACTACATTGATTGGTATAGTAATGATAAAAGTAGTGCCAGCACCTAATTGACTCTGGCACTCTATCGTACCGGCTAGTTTATGTATCACTAAATTATAAACAATGTGCAACCCCAAACCTAAGCTCAGTTGTGCGTTATTCGTAGAAAAGAACGGGTCAAATACTTGCTTGCGGACATCTTCTGGCATGCCTTTACCATTATCGCTGATTATCAGCTGAAGTTGTTCATCATGTTTACTCACTGTAATGTTCACCTCCCCAGGCGTTAAATCATCAAAAGCGTAAACTAAGGCATTTTCCACTAGCTGCCCTAAAATTTGCGAGAATGCACTTGGTGAGGCAAAAAAACGAATTTCTTGCTGGTATTGGCATTTAACTTTATGAGGCGTTTGGTCAACACGTGAGTGGATTGACAGCAGAATATTATCGATATACTCACCTAAGTTAAACCAGCGATTTTCCTGTGTATCGTTGTCTACCGCAACTTGTTTAAAGTTATTGATTAGATTGGTAGCTCTGTGGAGATTCACGCTCAATAACTCTGTGCTTTGTATTATATGAGCATAGGCCTGATTAAACTCCTCTCTCGACATGTTACCCGCAGCCGCTTTGCCATGAATAGTTTTCGAGGTGCTTTCCAGTACTGATGCAGCCGTGACGCAAATGCCCAATGGGGTATTTATTTGATGAGCAACTCCAGCAACTAATCGTCCTAACGACGCATGCTTTTCATTTTCAATTAACTGTTGCTGAGTACGTTTTAGCTGTTCCAGCGATAATGTTGCTTCTTTGGTCTTAGTCTCAAGCTCAGCAGTACGCAGAGCCACTTTACGCTCAAGTACCGCATTTAACTGTTTTACTTGTTGCTGTGAAGACATCAACTTGGTATTCGCATCTTCAATCTCAGTGACGTAGCTTTTTACTTGTAAGTACACATCATTTAAAGCAGTAATAATTGGGGTAAACTCATTGCGTTTAGCATACTCAACTGGCAGTAGATTAACTTGCTTATTACTACCATAACGAATAGAGCTTTTTATGATATTTAATACCTGATCAAAAGGGCTAAACAAAGCTTTGAGGATAAAAATCATCAGTATAATAAAGCACAGCCCTATGCCACTGCCTGTGATTAAAGCCCAAGAAGACACTTTATCAACTTGTTTACTTAAATCATTTTTAGGAACTAATGAGCCAAAGATAAAACCGCTCTCACTAAGCTGATAAAAAATATACTTATCTTCAATTGCTAGCTGCTCAAACCCAAAGCTATTGACCTTACTTAACCGACTTTGAGCTACTAATGTTGCCGCCCAAGGAAAGTCATCGGTCAACTGCTGTACCGTTTGAGGCTTGTCTGTAAAGCCAATAATTAACTCAGAATCCCGGTGAAATAAAAATGATTGTGCATTTTCGGTCACTTTAATGCTGACTAAAAACTCACTTAACTCAGCTAAAGACCAGTCGAGCGTCGCCATACCAATCGGACTGCGGTTATCGTCAAGCATCACCGCATCTATAGTCATCATCAACGAGAATGAGCCTGCATCATCGTAATAAGGGTTAGTCCAAAATATTGGACGATAGCTGGATTGGTTTAATCCCCACCCTTGCTGTTCAGCAAGCTGGTACCAATCCTGAGAAAAATAATCGTACTGTGGTTTATTGAGATCCCACGTAAATTGCAGCTGTTTATTTTCTTTATATACATATGGGCCAAAATAACGATACTGCTCATCCAGTACCTGGGGTTGATACCAAAGCCCTCCTCCCATGGCTTGTTCAAAACTGGCAAACTTATTTTGTAACGTGCGCTGAGCCAGTTCCTTGATATCAGCCATGGGAGTAGATTTTTGATGACGCAGAAAGTATAACTGTTCACCGCTTAGAGCCAGATCGATCGCATGCCCTTGCATTTGTTCTGTAAGATGATTGATTCGGGAAATAGTGCCATTGAACACAGCTTGAATTTCATTTTGCTTAAATTCATCCAAAGATTCTTTGTAAATTAGCGTGTTGAATAACTGTAGGGTTGAATAAGCCAATATCTCAAACAAAATGACAAACACCAGAATACGGGTTTTAATATTCATTCAATCTCCAGAGTACTCTTTGCTAAAGAGCTCATTTAACACAACACTCACAGGCATTGCCTAATAACAACTGTGCTCGACTTACTTAGTATACAAAATGACATGAAACGGTAATCCCACCATTTTTATTGGAGGCGAGCTGTAGTGCATAATACAATTCCCTAAGATAATGAATTATGAGTATAGTCCAGTTGTCAGTTTTACCATTTGTGTAATTTAATTAATTCTAAATATTGGTAGGGGGTTATTTACATCATAAGTACTAAAAGAGTGTGATTGAGGGCAAACACTGTGGAGTAAGATAGAGAGTTATTATTGATTGCCTTTGATGAAAGGCTGGGCATTATTGCAAATGGCGCTCTCGGTAGGGATCGAACCTACAACTCAGCCTCCGGAGGGCCACGTGATATCCATTTCACCACGAGAGCACATTTGTGCCACCACACCAACTCGCGATATCAGTGCTTAGGCCGAGCAATAATAAAGGCATATGCAATTAAATGCTAGCTTCTATCGCTTAGATGCTTAATAATTCAGCAAATTATAATAAATTACTTCACAAGCAAGCAAAAAACAGCTATTAAATTATACTTAATAAAAATCACTAACCATTTTGCAACATATAAATGCCCGTTTAACGACTTTTTAAGGCGCTTGTAAAAGGTTTAACATGAGGAAGTATCTATGAGTTTAATGTCAACCGAGCAAGTAGCGGAGTTTTTAGGGGTTAAAGTTGAACGTGTAAAGCGTCTTGCCCGGGAAAGTTTATTAATATCGAAATCTGTTGATGAAAACGGCGAACCACTATTTGATGCAGATGAAGTTGCAAAATACAAAGAACTTGCGGCGCGTTTTGGTGGTCTTTAACGATGATCCATTGAGCTAATCAAACAATCCAACTGCGTACGCAACTCAGTCACTTTATTATCGACTGAGCGTGCGCTATACCAACAAATACACAACACTAAAAACACCAACTGATAGCATTCAAGCTTTTGCAGTGAATAGTGAAATTTTTGAATAGCAGGCAATTGCTGTTGGTAGTTTGAAAGTAAGCTATTTTTTTGCTTATCATTCAACGCAAAGCTAACAGTTAGTGCTGCTAAATCGAAGTATACGTCATTACTTTTAGCGTACTCAAAGTCAATTAAAAACATGCCTTGGCTATTCACAATAATGTTTTCTTTTACTAAATCATTATGGCAAAAACCTTCATCACGGGGTAATAACGCGATTTGCTTTAATGCATCCTCAACGCTTGCTTGATATTGCTGATATAAGCGAGTTTTTTTATAAAAATCCAGCTCATACTTTATATCCATCGCCTCAGTAACAACATCATGGCAATGAAAAGCAATCAACTTTTGCAGCAACTCTAAAGTGAAATCCCCTTGTGCAATATCCCCCTCTAGGTATTCAAAAATCGCCAGCTTGTTAACTTCGTCAGTCCACAGTGGTTTGGGGCATACCTGCTGCTGCGCAAATACAGTTTGTGCTGCCAAGCCCTGCACTGGCCAATGCTCGCGATAGCACTTTAATAAAAAAGCCTGCTGTGCAGTACGCACTAAAAAGTTATCGTTACTTAAACCGCTAAATAGCCGCTCATTGCTCAATACCTTTAGTTGTGGATCAAAAGCGGCAAAAATGCCGCTAATTTCTTTACCTGTCATACTGCTTCTTATAATTGCGCCAAAGGCTTAGCTTGATTTTGCTCGTACTCTTCATACCAGGTTTTAAACCCCCATGCTGCCATTATGGTGTAAAAAATAAACAGCGCTAATGTTGGGTAGTAGCCTTTCTCGTAATACAAGTACATCGAAGCCGCATCAATAACAATCCAATACAGCCAATTTTCCAGTACTTTTTTTGCGACTAAATACGTTGTAACAACAGCAAAACAGGTTGTAAAACTATCTAAATAAGCAAAGTCTGCATGGGTATGATTGTTCATCACATAACCAAATATTAATGCCACAATCGAAGTCGCAATAATGATGAATAAGTGTTGATGCAAGCGCCATGAGGTGATCACTAATTGATGTTTATTAGCGTCGCCTTTTCGCCATATTACCCATCCATAAACCGCCATATACATATAGTAAAAATGCAATAGCGATTCCATTAATAAAGCACCATTCCAATACATTATGGTATAAATAAGGGTGCTAAAAAATGCTGCAGGCCAACACCACAGGTTTTCTTTTATTGCTAATAGCAAATATGCCATAGAGAGCGCCACTGCGATATATTCCCAGTGCGACATTGCAGTAAACCCTGCGAGAGTTTCTGTAATAAATTCCATAATTGATCCACTAAGGCTTTAGCTGCTATTGGGGAGAGAGATCACCATTGAGGAATTTACAAACAAAAATAGCTTTGCCAAACTCTTCGTATGAACGCTTTATCTCAGTACTAAGCACAGACATTACTAAATCGTAATCACCAAAAATTTGCGTCGACAAGGTATTTGTTATTACTTTTAAATCGTCATATTCATTTAAGCGATCAATAAACCCCTTAATAAATGGGATATAATCTTGATGAAGTGGGTACTTACTGATCTCTACAGATAATTTCATGACAATTCCTTGGTTTATTTAAAAATATGGCCGTTATTGTAACTTGAGCTAAGCTACAAGTCATTCAAAGGTAGAGCGGATGTCGAAGAAGGTGTAAAATTAACGCAATTAAATTATTTTATGAGTGACTCATGGCACGACGCATTACGTACAAATTTAAAAATCAGCCTCGCGAAATTAATTTTGCAAAAGATAAATATCGCGATATGTATCAGGCTATTGCTGCGGCTGAAGGGATTGATTTAACAAATTATTTAAAGATGGAACAGCAAATTGCTATGACTTCAAAAGGCTCAGCGGCAGTGCGTAATTTTCGTGATGAAGAGTTTGCTCGCATGGGTTTTAGCGATGTGTATTTTATCAAAGAGTAACGCTTAGCATTACTCTAAATATTCATAGCTTACCCGTGGGGTAATATTACAGACTAACTCGTAAGGGATTGTCGTGGCACATTGGGCGATTTCTTCAACGGGTAATTCTGGGCCCCACATCACCACCTCATCGCCGACTTTGATGTCATCAGCATTTTCACCAATATCAACACTGATCATATCCATAGAGATGTTGCCAGCAATACCATAACGTTTGCCAGCAATCACTACAGGTGTGCCATGTCTAGCATGGCGCGGATAACCATCACCATAGCCCATGGCAACCACTGCAAGCTTAGTCGGCTGAGCACTTTGCCAACAGCCACCATAACCAACACCTTGCGCGGCATCAACATCGCGAATTGCAATGACCTTAGTGGTTAAGCGCATCACTGGCTTCAGCTGATGGTCTTTGCCAGAAGTGTTAAGCATTGGTGATACACCATACATCATCAAGCCTGGACGTACCCAGTCGCCATGACCTGCAGGCCAAGCTATAATACCAGCCGAATTTGCTAAACAATGTGCTTGTTGTTTGCCTTGCACTAATGAATCAAACAAAGCAATTTGCTCAGCTGTTTTGGGATCATTAACATCATCGGCACTGGAAAAATGCGTCATTAAATTGATTGTATCTTTAGCGTTATTCGTCGCTTGCAAGCGCTGATAAAAATCATTCAACTGCGTTGGTGCAATCCCTAAACGATGCATACCGGTATTGATTTTTAACCAGCAACTGATTGGTTCATCGAGCTTTGCATTTTCAAGTGCCCTGAGCTGATTTTCATCATGGATAATGGTTTGAAAGTTATTGGCTAATAAAATCGGCAAATCATCTTGATGGAAAAAACCTTCCAGCAACACAATAGGCTTGGTCAGCCCACCCGCCCGCAGTGCGAGCGCTTCATCTATTCGTGCCACAGCAAATGCGTCGGCATCATTAAGGTGCTGCGCTATTTTTACTAAACCATGACCATAAGCATTGGCTTTTAATACCGCCATAACTTTACTATTAGGCGCAAACTGTCGCACTTGCGCTAAATTATGAGCAAGTGCTTGTAAGTTAATTTCGGCAATAGCTAAACGCATTAGTAATCATCATCTACAGCAGGTCCGGCGTAATTATCAAAACGCGAGAACTGACCTTGGAAAGTTAAACGTACTTTACCAATGGGACCATTACGTTGTTTACCTATGATAATTTCAGCAATCCCTTTCTCAGTACTGTCTTCGTTATATACTTCGTCGCGGTAGATAAACATGATTAAATCGGCATCCTGCTCGATAGAGCCTGATTCACGTAAGTCGGAGTTAATTGGGCGTTTATCGGCACGCTGCTCTAGAGTACGGTTTAGCTGCGACAGTGCTACGACTGGGCATTGGAGTTCTTTTGCTAATGATTTAAGTGACCGTGAGATTTCAGCAATTTCTAAAGTACGGTTATCAGAGAGGCTGGGAACGCGCATTAGCTGCAAGTAATCGACCATGATCATACTTATCCCACCGTGATCACGAGCAATACGACGCGCACGTGAGCGAACATCTGTTGGAGTTAGACCTGATGCATCATCAACATACATCTTTCCTTTTTCCATCAGTAGCCCCATGGTTGATGAAAGACGCGCCCAATCGTCATCATCCAATTGACCGGTGCGCACTTTGGTCTGATTAATTCGACCAAGGGATGCCAACATCCTCATCATAATCTGCTCCGAGGGCATTTCTAATGAGTAAATAAGCACAGGCTTATCTTGTGTCATTGCGGCATGTTCAGCTAAGTTCATCGCAAATGTGGTTTTACCCATCGACGGACGGGCGGCCACAATGATTAAATCTGATGGCTGCAAACCAGTGGTCATTTTATCTAGATCGGCATAACCGGTACTTACCCCCGTCACACCATCTTGTGGCGACTGATACAACTCTTCGATTTTATCGACTGTTTTTTCTAAGATGCTGTGAATACTTTGCGGACCATCGTTACTTTTTGTCCGCTGCTCAGCAATTTTAAACACTTTACTCTCTGCAAAGTCGAGTAAATCGTGGCTGGTGCGCCCTTCCGGATTGAAACCTGCTTCGGCTATTTCATTGGCAACGCCAATCATTTCACGTACCACAGCACGTTCGCGTACGATATTCGCATAGGCGTCGATGTTCGCCGCACTTGGCGTATTTTTAGCAATTTCAGCTAAATAAGCAAAACCACCGATACCACTGAGTAAATTCTTTTTCTCTAAGCTCTCTGATATGGTGATCAAATCGATTGGATCGCCTATTTCAGCAAGCTCGACCATGGCTTCAAAAATAAGCTTATGGGTACGTGTATAGAAATCTTGCGAAACGACCAACTCGGCAACACGGTCAAAGGCTTGATTATCAAGCATTAAGCCACCTAAAACAGATTGCTCTGCTTCAATGGAATGAGGAGGAACTTTAAGAGTGTCGACTTGTTTATCTGGTTTAGCCATAACTTCGCAATACTAACAATGAATGGCCTCTATTCTATCTACTTGGCTACGTTGTGCAAAGAGCAAAGCAGGATTTCTTTTCCTACTTTGCTACGGGAGATTACTTTTGCTTACGTAATTCTATGCGCCCACTGATAGTGTCTATTTCAATATCAGCATCACCACCATTAACCGCAAACTCCAATTCACTTGATGGCCCATATTTCGCTTTTTTAACTTTATCGTCACTCAACTCATTAATAATTTTACCATTGGCATGCGCTTCAATTTCAAACCGCGCAGAAACATCCGTCGGGAAGTAAAAATCGGCATCGCCACTAACAGATTCATAAGTAATTTGCGCACCTTTTAGTAACTCATTAATATGTATTTCACTCTCACCATTTACCGTGCTAATACGTAAGCTTTTTAATGCCTGAAAAGCAAAGTCGATATCGCCATTAACATTCTCTAAGCGAACTTCTTGAGCTGCTGTTTTGGATTTAATATCACCATTGACAGCAGTAAAGCGCAGCGTGCCTTGTGAGTCTTTGTCATTAATTTCGCCGTTTACGGTTTCATAGCGTATATCACCTTTTAAGCCTATCGCACTGACATCACCATTAACGGTATCCACAGTAATATTGCCACTGATGTTTTGTAAGTTAATATCACCATTAACGACATCAATATCAGCCCCGGCGATCAAATTTTTAGCACTGATAGTGGCGTTAACACCGGTAAATTCAAGTTCGCTGCTATTTGGCATATAAATAACTAATTGAGAACCATCGCCACTATTCCAACCGTTATTATTGTTACGCGGCATTTTAACGATAAATTCGATACGATCTCCTGCCACTTCTAAACGATACCCTTGTGCTTTATCATCAAGCTCACCGGTGATCTGTAATTGTGATTTATCCCAGCCCTCAATACGTACATCACCGCGTTGGTTATCTATAAAAATACGCTTATTAGCGGGCACCTCAATTTGTTCATTGATTTTCTCACCAGCAGAGGCGAAAAACGGCAATAAAGTTAGTGCTAATAGTAATGTTTTCATGGTTGATACTCCTAAATTTGTTGCCACTTCGGTGCATGCACCTTATTGATTAGATCTAATTGCTGCTGATAAACCTGTGCGAGCATTTTTAATAACGCTGGATTCTCAGGCTCATTGTCGAGGGCTTGCTTTATTGCCCGCTCAGCGTCCTCTAATTCTGTTAATTGCTGTTGCCAGTTATCTGTCAATGCAGGCTGATTTTGATATTGCACCAACAAGGTTTGTTTTTGCTGGGTAAAATAGTCACTCATCACCACACTTGTCGCAGGCTCAGAGCCGGAAAACAGCAACTGCACGGTTAATAAAGCCGCCACTGAGCATGCTGCCACACCCGCTAATTTAGGCCACAGCGCAGCTTTACCTTGCGCCTGAGGAGCATGCGTTAATGCTTTTTCGATACCTGGCCATAAATCTTTTTGTGGTGAGATCTCTAACTCAGTGTTATTGATTGACTCAGCTAAAAATGTTTCAAAATTAGGCTTACTCATTTTCATACCACTCTTTTAATAACTGACGGGCGCGATGAAATTGCGACTTACTAGAACCCACTGCCATTCCTAACATAGTGGCAATCTCTTCATGGCGATAACCTTCAATGGCGTGCAGCACAAATACCATACGAGCTCGCTCAGGTAGTCGTAATACTAACTTGTCGAGTCCATTTAGACCTTGGCAATCTGTTGCGCTTTGTTCATCCATACCGCTTTGCTCGAAGCTCACTACTTTTTGCAACCAATTCTTATGTTTACGTAAATAGCTAATCGCAATATTACTGGTGACACTGTGCAGCCAAGTTGAAAACTGTGACTGCCCTTCAAAGCTAGCGATTTTATGCCACAGCTGCACAAATACTTCTTGAGTTGCATCTTCGGCATGTTCGCGATCTGCGAGTAACCGTAAGCACAATCCATAAACCCGCTTTACATGTAATTCATAAAGTGCAGCATAAGCATTTTGATCACCGCTTTTTACACGGGTAATAAGTGCATCTTCGCTTAGCTGTGTAAAAGCATGTTTTGCATCTATCAACATCGTTGATGTTGTCCCTTTATGATTATTATTATGAAATGAGTATACCTAAGCACTCAGGAAATACGATCTTTCAGAATTTTAAGTTTCTTGAATAGTTAGACGTGAGATGTAAGTGAAAAGGTTTAAATGACATGAAATTATTTTTAACAAAAAACGGCTAACTTATCAGCTAGCCGTTTTATCAAGTGGTTTTATAACGTTGCTTCTGGGGGATCTTCTTCGGGCCCTTCAGTGGTTTTTTCCGGTACTTTATATGACCAGCCAAGGAAAACTAATTTGCCGTCAAACGCGCTGCCCCCACCACTACTTATATTTGCTAGATTTGAATCATGGTGAATACCACCTTTGCCAGACGCTGAAACCGTTTTGCCCCGAATTGAGCCACTGAAACCACCATTAGCGACGACTTTAACATCAGTCTTTGGCGCATAGATGGCTGCATACAAATTAGCATCAGCATCAATATCAATACCATTGGCTTGTTCATTGCTGGAATAAATACTGAATACCGGTTTACCAGTTTTGGTTAACCCATGCTTCATTGTGATCGACCCTGGAGACGCTTTCAATTTTACTTTACCGTTGACATAAAGGCTTAAGCTGCTGCCTTGTGCTATATGGATCTCTGAAGCGCCTTCCATCATGAAGTGACCATTTACTATCAAGGTTACATCACCACCCGCGACTTTTAAAATGCCATTATTTAATGAGAAGTTACCTGCTTTTAATACTTTTACATCAACAACGTTCTCAATTGTGTTTAACGTATAATTAAGTGTCGCAGGACGTGCGCCTAACCACTTTTCCCATACATAATCACCTTGATTTTCAATCTTAGACTGAGCTATCTCAGGCGTTAACTCGTAGATAACACGTGTTTCTGGCTTATCAGAGACTAGTGTTGAACTACCGTGTTTCACAATAATATTTTCGCCGCTAGGATCAACCAGACCATCAACAACCGTTGTTATATTTATTGAATCGCACTGTGTTTGCCCTGCTGTAAAATTATCAGGATCTTGAAAAGGTACCAACTCAACATTTGGTGATACATTATAACGTGGATCTGAATAAGGAATACCACCTTGTTCAAGGTGTGGTGCTAAATCTTTTGCGTTTAATTTGCCGCCATATAAAACGTCTAAGCCGTCATTATTTCTATTTTCTAGCACAGTACTCGCACTGTTATTAGGGAAGTTAAGATCTTTATTTGCTCGAACTACGCCTAATATTTTTCCTTGCCTCCAGGTAACCCCTCCCGCCGATAAAACATCTCCGCCTACAGCTGTATCAAGTGGAAAACCATCGGGTAAAACAGGATCAGTCGATACTGTAAAGTTCGAATCGATTGTAATATGGTTATTTGCACGCAATGTGCCTGTGATTGGAGATGAGCCGGAAAAAGTAATACTGCCAGTCGCATGAACACTTCCCCAAATAGTTGAAGCACCTGATAATGTAACATCCTTATCTTTATAAACCGTGCCTATGACAGCGCCAGCCTCAGCCTTGTCAGGATCGTAATCCCCTTTACTTGAGTCATAGCTATCAATTCGACCACTGGCACTGAGTGACACCCCTTCACAGCCCACAATTGCGTTCTTAAAAACAGAGCCTCCTTTACCTGGCGTAAATCCAAACCGTGCGACTAAATTACTTTGTGCATCACCACCATAACGCTCACCCAAGCTGATGATTTCCAGCTCTCCAGCAGCATTTTTACTAATACTGGCATTATAAGTTGCATCTTCGCCAATTAAGCCGCGGCCTGATGCTGTGCCTGTCGCTGCGATCAAGCCATCGATATCTAAGGTTTTATCATCTGAAAAAGCTTGCTGTAATAACTTAGCTTCTTCGAAAACACCTTTTTCAGCGAGTAAACGGCTATTTATTTTCTTTTGAAAATTGCCACTCATACGCTCTTGAATAATATTTTCACGCAATGAATTAAGTACCACAATACTCGCCATACTGGTGAGGATAAGTACTGTTACAAGCGTAAAACCACTTTGTTTTTTAGCCATTACACACCACCAAAAGCATTGTTTAAAATAACATTAGAGACCGCAATATCAATGGCAATAGTGTCTCCAAATTGCGCAGGTAAATTCTCTGGGCCAACATGAATAGTGACAATGTTATTATCAATTGCAAAACTCAACTGGGCGACTCCCGTCAATAACCGCTCTGCTGGAGCTGCTCCTAATGTACACATTAAATTATTGCCTACTAGGCTATAAACTTCATTTATATCAGCTGTTGATACACTGCCATTACAGGTGATAACCCCAGCTGGCTGAGTAACAGTAATTGCCGAGCCATCTGCTGCAACCAAAGGTGCGCTTGGTGTTTGTTTAATGCTACGCGTAAAAACCTTACTTGTGTAACGTATTACTTCTTGCGCATTTTCAAGCTCTTTACTAACTGAAATAGTGCCTTTAATAGCTGAGTATGAAAGGCTAACTCCAGCTAGTAGGAATGAACCAGCGGCTAGAGCCACCATCAGTTCTACAAGGGTATAACCTCGCGGACGATAAATTGCCATCATCAAATACACCCAACTGGTAGCTCAGGGTAACTAGCATTTAAGGTAATTTGATTTTCTAATTGAGCAGGGTCTTGTTGCTTGATCCGCTCATCAGCCCATGAAACTGTGATTTGCATATCATGCGCATACGCCGCAGGTAAGCTCAGCTGATAATCATCGATTTGCGGGTCTAAAGAGGCACGAAAGTTAGCATCCGTGAATAAAGCCGGATTCGTCGTTTGTAACTCACACAAGCGAGGCCAAATACGCTCTAACGTATTTTGCCCTTGCACCAGCGATACAGTGTAATTAAAACTGTTGGTAGCATATTGTAGCGATTTGAGCTGAGCTGCTGCCAACCCAAGTAAAGCAATACCGGCGATAACAACCGACAGCATCACTTCTAATAATGAAAAGCCACTTTGTTTAATCATTATGCACATGCTACTGATTTTTCAGCTAACCAATTTTGGCCACTTTTTAAAATGCACAAGTAATAATCTACTGTTTTATCATTGTCATCTTTAATTAAAATTTCGCTCGCCGCAGATATTTCGCCACTTGACCACACGGTACGATCAACTAAACCAACCGTTACACCATGATGTTGGATGACGAATTCTTTTAATACTGTATCAACACCATCAACAGCTGCTGTTACCTGCCATTTATCGCCACTTACCACTAGTTTAATCTCACGATCACGTTTTACCGCCTCACTGCGCGCATATTTATACACACTATTGAGCTGATTTGCGGTGGTAATAACCCGATCTTGCATGATTTGCTGGCTAAAAGAAGGAAACGCTAATACCGCCATAATCGCAACGATCCCAACCACAATCATCAACTCCACTAATGTAAAACCGGCTGTTCTAGTCATTGTTACTCCCAGCAACTATTAGCATCAGCTGATTGTGTGCCATCATGCTTAATCACTAATGCACCACAGCGATCTCCTGATTGGGCAGAACCGATTTTTGGGGTTGCAGTTAATGTAAATGCACGACTTTTAAAATTAGCATCCGCTGCAGCACCACTAACACGGTTTAGCGCTTTATAAGTAAAAGTATAAAAATCTGTATTTGTTGCCGTATCAAAAGCGTTTGGATAACCACCATTACGTGAATAAATACGCTCTAATACTGCACCATGTTGCAACATAACTTGTTGAATATCGGCACGGCGACTACGCTCCATATGCTCAATATATGAAGGCATAGCTACACTGTATAAAATACCTAGAATAGCTACGACTATTAATAACTCGATTAATGTGAAACCAGAAAAAAGCTTCGTACTTCTCATCATCTGCTCTTTCAATTTTTACATCCTTAACACTATGCTCAGTGCACAAACAATATACATTGACAGCGCTGTCACTGTCAACAATCTGTAATCTAATTACAATGTCGCTACATTTTAATAGGTATAAATAATTAGTTTTTACTTTAGATCAAACAATACCAGATAAAAAACCTAAAAAAGGGACTTTAATCAATATTTATGTTGAAAATGATATGCTAACTAGTGATATGGATGATAATAATAAACAAAAAAGCCGTGCTTTTCAGCACGGCTTTTTTCGCTTAATTAAAAATTAAGCTTCAGCGATTACGATTACTTTGATAGTAGCCGTTACTTCTGAATGAACTGCGATTGATACGTCAAATTCGCCAGTCTCACGGATAGTACCTAGAGGTAAACGAACTTCTGACTTAGCAACTTCAACACCAACAGCTGAGATAGCGTCAGCGATGTCGCGAGTACCGATAGAACCGAATAACTTACCTTCGTCACCGGCTTTAGATACTAATGTAACTTCAGCTAATGCTTCAAGCTTATCAGCGCGTGCTTGTGCAGCAACAAGCTGGTCAGCGATTTTCGCTTCAAGCTCAGCACGACGTGCGTCAAAAGTTTCAACGTTAGCTTTAGTTGCAGGAACTGCCTTACCTTGTGGGAAAAGGAAGTTACGTGCGAAGCCAGATTTAACTACAACCTGGTCACCTAGGCCACCTAGGTTAGCGATCTTATCTAGTAGAATAACTTGCATGTTTCTACACCTTTTAAAAACGTGTTAATCCGCTGCTTACTTATGTAAGTCAGTGTATGGAAGAAGGGCTAAGTAGCGAGCACGCTTGATAGCAGTTGCTAGCTGGCGCTGGTATTTAGCGCTAGTACCTGTAATACGGCTAGGTACGATTTTGCCACTTTCTGTAACATAGTTTCTAAGAGTAGCTAGATCTTTATAATCGATTTGTTGTACGCCTTCCGCTTTAAAGCGGCAGAACTTACGACGTCTGAAATAACGTGCCATGAGATAAATTCCTCAAATAATTCTTTCTATATGCTGAGCATGCAAAACCAATTGGCTAAGGCCGTTACGACCTTCGTGACGATTTAAAAAACCGCTCACTTGCAATGCCTGCCCAACGTGCAAATGTTGAGTCTGTTGTTGCATTTGCTTACCGCTGGCAACCACTTGAAGCCTGACATAACTATTACGGTTAAGGTCTGCTTCAACTTGCATTGATTTATGTTCTACAACAAAAATACAATGCGGGATACCAGCAGGGCTTTGGCTAATCTTAGGTGTTTTACAAACAACCCCAGAAATAACCAGCTGATTCATAAAAGGACTGACCATATGGTTTACCTTAAAATTCTCGCTGATCAAGCGCCATGCTTGGACTCAAAACAATTAAGCAGCTGGTGCTTCTTTCTTCTCTTCTCTTACAAGAGGAGATGCTTCAGTTACAGCGTCTTTAGTACGCATAACTAAGTTACGAAGCACTGCATCGTTGTAGCGGAAAGTAGTTTCTAGCTCGCTGATTACTTCAGTAGGTGCTTCAACGTTCATAAGAACATAATGAGCTTTATGAAGCTTGTTGATTGGGTATGCCAATTGACGGCGGCCCCAGTCTTCAAGACGGTGGATAACACCACCAGCTTCAGTGATAGAACCAGTATAACGTTCGATCATACCAGAAACTTGCTCACTCTGATCTGGGTGAACCATGAATACGATTTCGTAATGACGCATGGATATTCCTTACGGTTAATAGAGCCTTCTACCGTTTCAGCCGGTCGGTTTAAGGCAAGGAATTAATATTAAATAGGCCGAAATGAGCGCGCATTTTACGCTTAGTCGGAAAATTAAGCAAGTAGGTTTTTTAGCTTTAAGTGGTAAGTTGAAAATCAGCTATCAGCTCAAAAAGAAAAACCATGCTTGTTAAATCAAGCATGGTTTCAAATTTTATCTCTAAACTGACGGCTACAAGCTTAAAGCTTTTCTTTTATGGCTGTGTCGTATTTCTCTGACGCAGTACTTCAAATAAACAAATACCTGTTGCTACAGATACGTTTAAGCTAGAAACAGTGCCCGCCATTGGGATTTTAACTAACACATCACAATGTTCACGCGTTAAGCGGCGCATACCTTCACCTTCAGCGCCCATAACAATCGCCATAGGGCCAGTTAGATTGGCATCAAATACATGAACATCGGTTTCGCCAGCAGTACCAACAACCCAAACACCGGCATCTTTAATTTCACGTAAAGTACGGGCAAGATTGGTGACTTGGATCAGCGGTACTGTCTCTGCTGCACCACAGGCAACTTTACGTGCTGTGCCATTTAGTTTTGCTGATTTATCTTTTGGCACAATAATGGCATGAACACCGGCAGCGTCTGCACTACGTAAGCAAGCACCTAAATTATGCGGATCTGTTATGCCATCGAGAACCAGTAAAAATGGCGTTTCTTCACGCGCAATGATTGCATCCAAATCTTTTTCATTGAAAGTCGGCGCCGCTATAACGTTTGCAATAATACCTTGATGCTGCTCACCCTTTGATTTGTTATCAAGAGCTTTGCGCTGCATAAACTGCACTGATATACCAAATTTACGCGCTTCTTCAATAATTGGAGATAAGCGTTTATCATCACGTCCTTTTAGGGCATAAATCTCAATAAAACGCTCAGGCTCACTTGCGAAAATTGCTTCAACAGAGTGAAAGCCAAAAATCAATTCATTACTCACGTATCACTTGCTCCTGAACTCTTACTTTTACGGGCATTTTTGCCGGGTCTTTTCGGCTTTTTCACGGCCTTTCTCTTTGGTTTTTTTGCAGTAGTTGTAGTGCCAGCATCCGCTGATTTTCCTGCAGGCTTCTTTTTGCCTCTACTGGCACTGTTTTTTTTTGGCTTTGGTTTTCCCTGATCAGAACGACCGCTAAGTTCACCTGACTCTTTCGCGTCAGCTTTTTTACCTGGTATTTTGCCACGTTTTAGCTGCGAACGAACACTTGCCGGCTGATGCCCTTTTGCATCACCACGACGACGGGCGTATCTATCTTGTGCAACATCGCCACTGAGCGTTAAATTGATGCGACGCTCATCTAAGCTTACCGATGCAACCTGAACCGTGACTTTATCGCCTAAACGATGAACTTTACGAGAATGCTCACCAATCAAGCAATGTTTAGCGCCATCATATTGAAAATACTCATCGCCTAAATTAGTGACATGGATAAGGCCATCAATTTGTAAATCAGCTAAGCGAATAAACAAACCAAAGTTAGTAACCGATGAGATCACTCCTTCAAATTCGTCGCCCACATGATCTTGCATGTATTCACATTTCAGCCAATCAGCTACTTCACGGGTTGCGTCATCTGCACGACGCTCCGTATTTGAACACTGCTCGCCCAATTGCGCGACTTCTTCGTCACTATAAACATACGCACCCGACGTAACCATACCTTGGGCTTTCAAAATGCCTTTAATCGCACGATGTACGACTAAATCTGGGTAACGACGAATTGGCGAGGTGAAATGTGCATATTCACCTAATGACAAACCAAAGTGACCGATGTTTTCAGCTTGATATACTGCCTGCTTCATCGAACGCAGTAGCATAGTTTGGATAAGTTCAGCATCAGGGCGGTCGCCAAGCTTGGCTAACACATGGGTAATTTCTTTTGGTGTTGGCTCATCACTGAGTGTTGATTCAATACCCAACTCTGATAAAAACTGTCTAAAGTTAGCCAGTTTTTCTCCATCTGGTTCAGCATGAACACGATAAAGCGCGCTGGCTTCGTGTTTTTCAAGCATTTTAGCCGCAGACACATTGGCTAAAATCATACATTCTTCAATCAGCTTGTGGGCGTCATTACGCAGCACCGGCACTATTGATTCAATCTTACGCTGAGCGTTAAATACAAAGCGTGTTTCAAGGGTTTCAAACTCAATCGCTCCGCGCTCTTGGCGGGCAGCTTTTAATGCCATATACATTTGCTGTAAATCAGTTAAATGTGGCACGACCGGTGCGTATTCAGTACGTAACTTCTCATCACCTTGTAAAATAGCGTTTACTTTGGTGTAGGTTAAGCGCGCATGCGAATTCATCACCGCTTCGTAAAAACGATAGCCTGATAGTTTACCTTCAGCCGATACCAGCATTTCTGCGACCATACATAAACGGTCAACTTTTGGATTTAATGAACACAAGCCATTGGACAATACTTTTGGCAGCATAGGAATAACTTGCTCAGGGAAATACACTGAGTTACCACGTTCGATTGCCTCGGCGTTAAGTGGGGTATTCATTGCGACATAATGGGATACATCAGCAATCGCCACCCATAACCGCCAACCACCCGATTCAACAGGCTCACAATACACAGCATCATCAAAATCGCGAGCATCTTCACCATCAATCGTAACCAATGGTAAATCACGTAAATCAACTCGATTTTGCTTGTCAACTTCTTCGACAAACTCACCTAAGTGTTCAACCTGCTTTTCAACCGCTTCTGGCCATACATGCGGGATATCGTGATTACGCAGTGCCACTTCAATTTCCATACCTGGGGCTAAATGCTCACCCAGTACATCAATGATTTTCCCTACCGCATTCATATTACGGTTAGGGTTTTGGGTAATTTGCACTTGCACCATTTGGTTGTGACGTGCGCCGTTTTCACTGCCCGGCAAAATAATAATATCTTGGGTGATACGTGGATCTTCCGCCACCACCACTGCTATGCCATGCTCAACAAAATAGCGACCAACAATCGGTGCTCGCTCGCCAGCCAGCACTTTAATAATACGCGCATCGCACTTGCCGCCGGAGCCTCGTTTGGTGCCTTTAGCCAGTACTATGTCGCCATGCAGCACCGAACTCATTTGATGCTTGGCAATAAACCAGTCTTTACTTTCGCCTTCGACTTCTAAAAAGCCAAACCCGTCACGGTGACCGATTACTTTGCCTTTAACAAGCCCAGCTTCATCAATTAAGGCGTAGCATTTAAATTTATTAAAGAACAGTTGACCATCACGCTCCATGGCACGTAAACGACGCTTAAAAGCAATTTGACGCTCATCATCGTTTACCGCTAACTCCTCACATAATTGATGAAAATTAGCAGGCTTGGCACGGTCTTTTATATGAGTAAGTATAAACTCACGACTTGGGACAGGGTTTTCGTACTTTTCTTGTTCTCGACTGAGATTAGGATCTTGGTTTGACATTCACTATCTTGTTAATTGGTTATGATGTTATTTTAACCCATAACCGATCAATGAGACAGGCAAAAGCTATGAAACTTTTAAGAAAGCGCTTTTACTTGCTTTAAACAGCTTATTACGGCGTTATAACCAACCTTTTTGTTTGGCTATACGCGCTGCATCTACTCGGTTTATGGCATTTAATTTAGCAATAGCGTCTGATAAGTAATTACGTACCGTGCCCTCGCTTAAGTATAACCTTGCGGCAATATCGGCTGTTTTCAACCCTTCACTTGCGAGTTGTAATGCTTTTCGTTCTTTATCTGTCAGCGGATCAGTATCATCTAATGCGTTAATAGCAAGCTCAGGATCAATAACCTTTTGCCCGTGCATTACTTTTTTAAGCGCGCTAATTAATTCATCGCTCGGGGCTTCTTTTAAAATAAAGCCCTTAACGCCAGCACTTAAAGAACGCCTAATGTAACCCGCTCGCGAAAAGGTGGTCATAATAACTATTTTTATAGCAGGGTATTTTGATGCAATTTGCTCACTGAGTTCGATGCCGTTCATGCTAGGCATTTCGATATCGGTTAAAATAATATCAGGAAGAGAGTTACTGTCTAGCATGTTTATGGCTGTTAATGCATCTTGCCCGTTACTTGCTTGACCAATTACCTCAATATTAAAATCTAGACTTAATAATGCTGCGATTGCGTCGCGCACAAGCCCCTGATCTTCTACTAAATACACCTTGATCATTAGAACCCCTTCGCTGTTAAAGGCAGCATTACATTTAAACTAAAGTTATCCTCACAGGTAAATGTAGCCTTACCATCTAGCTGCTCTGCTCGTTCTTTAATGCCATTTAAGCCATTTCCAGGTTTTATTGAGCTACATGGTGCATGATCAATCACATTGATTATTAACTGCTGCTGATTTTGCGCTATGCTAACGATGCATTTCTTGGTGCTGCTATGGCGTAGTAAGTTAGTAACAGCTTCCTTAATAATAAGACTTGCGATACCTTCTACTTTTGCAGGTAACACATTTAACTTGACGTTAAAATCCGCCTCAAAACCTTGTTCGGTTAGCCTTTGTTTCAATTGGGAAATTTGACTCGCAAGATTGAGCTGTTTTAAATCACTGACAGCACTTCTCACATCACTCAATAGCTGCCTTGCAAGCTCTGCAACTTGGGCAATTTCAGTATTTGCTTGTGTGTAACGCTCACCTTGATTTAATTTATTAGCAAGCTCTGCTTTTAAAGCAATTGATGAAAGAGAGTGACCTAAAATATCATGTAAATCGCGAGCAATACGCTCGCGTTCAGCAATTGCTGCTAATTGCTCTAATTGCGTGGCGTTTTCTTGCTCGCGGATTTTATATTGCTGCTCTCTTTTTGCAGCTATACCGTAGCTAAATAAGGCCGCACATAAAATTAAAGATATAGCGAGAAAGTATTCTACTTTTGCAATATCGCCAATATATGCACTTAATAGAACAGTTAAAATGACCACTAACGCTGAAAAAATTCGTTGCAGTTTACTATATGCATAACCGACAATATAGGCAACGAAACCAAATAATGTCGGTGTGCCTGAGGTATAAAAAGTAGCACTAAAACAAACTAACAACATAGCAATAACTAACTTAGTAGTATCGGTATCTTGGCAATTTATTGCTTTTACATAGAGCATAATAAAAGCAATATATAAAGCTAAGGACATAAAAATGTTGTTTGCGGTTAAATTTGCAAAGTTAATCATAATTGGCAACAAATAAAAGCCAGTAAAAATTAAATGTCCATACTTCCAAAACCCTTTATCGATTTGCTCAGCAACCGTGTCAAGTGAACTCATACTAATACCCCAAGTGTATCGTTTTATTTATAATTATGTTTTTACTAAATAACACAAAAACACATAACAGCATAAAGTAACCGGCGTAAGTAATACTAAAACTATATATTTCAAAAAAATCGCTGATATATAAACTGATTAAAATTAAAGCATTCATAATTACCTCCAGTTGAATGTGATAACTATGCCAGCCGCTAAAAAAAATAAGAGTGTAAAATGTCATCAACTTTGCTGACATTTGTCATGTTTTAAAAATTTCACCTTATTATGAGCAGTGATAAGATAGTAAAAAATAGCAGAGCGAATTTACATGCAACCCCAACAACAAAGTTTAATTTATTTACATATTGCGGTATTACTTTTTGGTGGCACAGCACTATTTGCCAAATTAATAAATCTCAACGCATTAGATATCACAGTGTACCGCGCAGCCATCGCGGGTCTGGCTATTATGATATTGCTGTTATGGCAAAAAAAAGCAATTAAACTCAGCGGTGCTAAAGATTACTTAATTGCTTTGTTGTTAGGGGCTGCTGTAGGTATACATTGGGTCACCTACTTTGCTGGTATGCAAATGGCTGGGATTGCGGTTGGCATGATTGCATTTTTTACTTACCCTGTGATCACCGTATTTATTGAACCATTCTTTAATGGTAGTAAGCCCAAAGTAAACGATTTGCTCAGCGCAAGTGTAGTAATAACAGGGATCTATTTACTGACACCAAATGCAGATATGGGTAATGATGTCACCTTAGGCGTGGTAACCGGTGTTATTTCAGCATTTTTTTTCGCGTTTAGAAATATTGTTCATAAGCGATACTTTAGCCACTACGGTGGGCCACAAACTATGTTTTATCAAACATTAGTGGCTAGCTTGTTATTATGTGCTTTTATTGAAGTACCAGTGATTAATATATCGAACCAAGATCTAGGGTTATTGCTCGTCGCTGGCGTAATTTTTACTGCAACTCCGCACTCTTTATTTGCGGCAAGTTTACAGTATTTATCAGCATCAACAGCGGGACTTATTTCTTGTTTACAGCCTTTATATGGCACATTTTTAGCTTTTTTGCTGTTGCATGAACAACCTTCACTACAGACCCTGCTTGGCGGTGCTTTAGTGATTAGTGCAGCATTTTACGAAACATGGTCAGTTACTCGGAAACACACATTATGATAAAAGTTTTTGCTCATCGGGGCGCCAGTGGCACTTATCCAGAAAATACCCAGAGTGCGATAACCGCAGCAGTCGAAATTGAAGTCGATGGTATTGAAGTCGATGTACAAAGCTGTTTGGATGATTACATGATCATCCATGATACTTGGCTAGATCGCACCACCAGCGGCCGCGGCAAAATAAATAAACTTACCCGAGAGCAAATTCAATGTTTTGATGCCGGCAATGGCGAATTTGTCCCAACCCTACAGCAAACTATTGATTGGACAGCCAATAAAGTGCTCTTAAACCTTGAGTTAAAACACACTTTCTCGTTGGATAAATTTGTTGAGCTGATTGAGTTAAATATCGTTAATAACAAACTATCTCAGGATATGCTGTTAGTCTCTTCATTTGATCATCATCAATTAATGTGGCTTAAACAGAAACTACCTTGGCTAAAAATTGGCGCGTTAACGGGCTCCATTCCTATCAACTATGCCGAATTTGCCCAGCGCTTACAGGCGTTTAGTATTCATGTTGATAAAAACTTTATTAACCATGAGTTTGTCGCGGATGCCAAACAACGCGGCTTACAAGTTTATGCGTACACGGTTGATAAACAAGAAGATATTGAGTTAATGCTGAGTTTTGGTGTCGACGGAATTTTTACTAATTATCCATGCAACACGAAAATGATTTTAAACTCACTGTAGTTATCAAAAATAGCTGCCGTTCATCCTATATTCTTGAATTAAAGTGAATTTGAACGATACTGAGTAAAACAATACTACAGCCGAGCGGGCAATTGATGAGTGGGTATATGCGTATTTATAATTTTATAGAACAAAGCTTCTTTTTTACTTTAACCCGAAAGATTGTTGGCAACCTTAGCTTTGTATTTATTTTCCAAGCTATTACTTTGATTTGGTTATATAAAAGTCTAACTACGCAAGACGCAGACACTAGCCTATTTTGGTTACTCACGGTGATTATTATTGCCGGCTTTGCCTTTACACTCTTTTACATGCGCTTTCTGATCGTGCGCCCAGTTACGGCAATGCGCGATACATTAATAAAAATTAACCGCCAAGATGCAAACTTAGCAGCTAAACTCCCCCACTTTACCTATGATGAATTTCGTGAGATCAGCCAACAGTACAATACCTTTACTGATCATCTAAGCCAATTGCTCGCTACCACTTACCAAAGTTCGCAGGCCAGCGCACAAAGTAATAATCAAGTGACTGAGTCAATGCAACATACGGCGCAGCTAAGCGAACAACAAATTGATTTTAGCCAAACAATAACCGCAGCCAGTAATCAAATAACTGATAGTCTGCAAAGTATCGTTACCAATACCGATGATGTTCATCAAGTAAACGCAGAGCATTTAAACTTTGTTACACACTCTGCACAAGAACTCACAAAACTAGTCACTCAAGTTAAATCGATTAGTCATGTATTGAGCAGTTTTTCAGAAACGATTTCTGGCTTAAAACAAAACAGCGAGAATATTCGTAGCATCCTGAAAATGGTTGAAGAGTTTTCAGATCAAACTAATTTGTTGGCGCTCAATGCTGCAATAGAAGCCGCTCGTGCGGGTGAAGCAGGTCGTGGTTTTGCGGTTGTAGCAGATGAAGTAAGAACTTTATCGGTTAAAGTAAGTGATGCAACTCGCCAGATCAGCGATTTCATCAACCAAATGGATTCTTTAGTAAATCAAACAAATAAAGAATCTGAGCAACTTGTCAGTTATTCACATAATGCAGAAACAACCATTAGTAATACATCCCATGGATTTACCGATCGGCTTGTTGAATTTGAACACAATCAACAACAATTACAGCAAATTGTAAGCGCTGTGCACTTACTCGAACAGACACAAAATCAAACTCATCAATCAGTTGAACAAATCGTTGCGTTAGGCAGCCAAGCAAAAGCACAAATTGATGTAGCGCTAGGTGATTGTCAATTATCACAACAACTAAGTGAGCAAACTCTGCAGCAGTTAAAGCGTTTTGTCTAAGCGCAAGCGTTTTAACTGTGCTGTAAATATGTTAAATTGCGTCGTTATTTTTTCTTAATGATGTACCCATGTGAGTAGCTCAATATCCGATCACACGCAGTTAGCCCTTGATATAAAACAGTGGGGTAAAGAACTTGGCTTTGCTGAAGTTGGCATCACTGACATTGATCTAAGCAAACACGAAGCACAATTACAGCGCTGGCTTGATTTAGGCTATCACGGCGATATGGAATATATGGCCGCTCATGGTATGAAACGCGCTCGCCCTGCGGAGCTAGTCCCAGGTACTGTGCGGGTTATATCTGTAAAAATGAATTACCTGCCCCCTGATGCAAGCTTTGCTAAAACCCTCAAAAATACCGATAAAGCGTATATTAGTCGTTATGCGTTAGGGCGTGATTATCATAAACTGATGCGTAATCGATTAAAAAAATTAGGTCAAAAAATTGAGCTGCAAATCGCTCAATTAGGTTATCGGCCATTTGTTGATTCAGCACCAGTATTAGAACGTCAACTTGCTGAAAAAGCAGGTTTAGGCTGGCGTGGAAAACACAGCTTGCTAATCAATAAAGAAGCCGGTTCTTGGTTCTTTTTGGGTGAGTTATTTGTTGATATCCCTTTACCAATTGATAAGCCCAATGAGTTTGAGGGATGTGGAAAGTGCGTTGCCTGCATTACTTTATGCCCTACCGGCGCAATTGTAGAGCCTTACGTGGTGGATGCACGCAAGTGTATTTCTTATCTTACTATTGAGCTGCAAGGACCAATCCCTGAGCAATATCGCTCACTATTAGGTAATCGCGTTTACGGCTGTGATGATTGCCAATTAGTTTGCCCATGGAACCGCTACGGGCAAATTACCGATGAAGCCGACTTTCACCCACGAACACAACTAAAAGATAAAGATTTACTTGATTTATTTAGTTGGGATGAAGCCACCTTTTTAAAAAATACCGAAGGCAGTCCGATCCGTCGAATTGGTCATCAGCGCTGGCTACGAAATATTGCTGTAGGTTTAGGTAATGCGCAATTTAGCCAATCGATCGTTGACGCACTCAGTGCCAGCTATGATCAATCAACCGAGTTGGTAAAAGAACATATAGAGTGGGCGCTTAAGCAACAACACTCAAAACAAGATAAGTTGCTAAGAAAAACCGCCCGTTTGATACGTATCGTAGAAAAGGGCTTACCAAGAGATGCGTAGCTTCACACCCCTTGATTATTTACTGTTACTTTTTCAATAAGATAGACAGGTCTTGCTCAATTTCATGAAAAGCTGCTTTCACCCCCTGTACAGACTCTTCACGGGCAACTGATTTTTGAATTGCTTGATCTACCTTCTGATAAATAAACACTTCTTGATCTTCGTCTAGCCCCATTGATGGGATCCGCTCTTCTAACTCTTCTTGTAAACGCTTGAACACCGCTTCATTACTCTGACGGTTTTCATTTAACAGCTCAATTAAGCCATGAAACTTGCTATTAACCATAGTAATTGCATCATTTAGCTTTGTTTGCTGCGACTGTAAAGCTTCACGGGTCATGATTGCGCGTAGCTGTTGCTCCGTGACACTGACAATAAAGCACACATGATCTCGGATCCGGCCATGCTTATCAGGATCGTGATCTGGCATATTTAAAATCAATAAACTAATTAATTCATAATTAACTAAGATACGATGGGAAAATTCATGTAGCCGCCCCTTATTTTTGAGCATATCAAACAATTCAATTACAATCGGCGAACACGTTCCATTTAGGGCAAAGTGGTCAGGAGCATCAATATTAGCTCTAAACTCAACATTACTTTGTAAATCAAACGATCTTAAACAATGAACTAAGGCTTCACCCAGCGCTTTAGTATTGTTAATCATACCAATGCTCTCAATATAATTAACTATTTGCCCCATTTCACTACTGTTAGCCATGGCATTAAATGCAGTGGATGTGGCTTCTTCAACTTGCTGTTCTAACGATTCTTTTTCAATCAGTACTTGGTTAAGAATTTTCAGTTTCGATTTAAGTTCGTCCTGTCCAAATGGCTTAACAATATAATCTTCTGCACCGACTGCATACCCTTCCATCCGCTCTTCGACAGTGCCTCTGGCTGATACGAACATCACGATAATATTTGCAGTTCTGGGATTGGCCTTTAGTTTTCTACATACTTCATAACCATTCATTTGTGGCATACTCACGTCGAGTAAGATTACTTGCGGCGCAAACTCTTCCACTGTGCTGAGGCACTCAGGACCACTGCTAACCATCTTTAATTCAAAATCAAGATCCAACAATATCTCTTCTATAATTTCTAAATTAAAAGGCTCGTCATCAACAGCTAATATTCTCGTTAAAGGCATAATTATCATCCATTTCATAATTCATATTAATAGTTTAGTCATAAAAAAAACTCTTACCAGTCAAGCTAAGTAATTTCTTCTTGAGTAGCAGAAATTTTTATTTCTAATGGCAGAGCTATACGAATCGTCGTGCCTCCTGAGCTGTTGTTATGAGCAGAAATAACACCTTTATGTAATGATACAAATTCACGACACAGAGCTAAGCCAAGCCCCGTTCCGCCAGCACCATTATTGGTTTTACTACTTTGTACAAATTTTGAGAACACATGTTCAAGCTCATCATCGGGGATCCCTATACCACTATCAATCACTTCAATAATTGCCTGCTCTTGCTGCTTAATTAAAACGACTTCAATACAGCTATGCGGATCACTAAACTTCAACGCATTGCCGAGGATATTGCGTAATAATTGATTTACTTGCTCTTCATCACAGTCAATTATAAGAGGCGGTTTTTGTGGTAAGTACTTCACTTCAATATCTTTTTCCATAGCAGTACCTGACACATCATCAATACTGGTTTTAATAATATTATTAAGATTGTGTGGGTGAGGATTAAAAGGGAATTTACCAACATCGAGTTTAGATAAGTCGAGTAAATTATTAAGTAATGAGAGCAGCCGCTCGCCACTACACTCAATACGAGATAAATATTTCTGTAGCTTTTCAACTGAAATATCATCTCTGCCGAGTTTATCTAAACCAAAGCGGGCAAAACTTAATATTGAATGCATTGGAGTGCGTAATTCATGGGACATGTTAGCAAGAAACTCTGATTTACTGTGATTTGCTGCCTCAGCGATATTTTTAGCGTCTTCAAGCTGTGATGTTCGGGCACGTACTTGCTCTTCAAGCATATCTTTTGCTTCGAGTAATAGCTCCTCTTTGAGCTTAAGGTGAGTAACGTTTTTAAAAATAACCGCAAGTGCAATATCACCATGATGATCTATCTCATTGAATGAACCAACTAATGGAATGGCATCTTCGCCTTCCATTGGCAGATACACGTCACAACTAAATTGACGATTTTTATTTAACGTCGCTATTTTTTCTTTGATTTGCTCAACAGACGTTGCATCCAATAAAGTAAATACTGAGCTGCTTTTCAGTGCTTTTGCCGATAACCGAAATAGTTTAGAGCAAGCATCGTTTGCTTCAATCACTTCACCATTGCGCTCAAATAACATAATCGCATCAGGTGTGTGCTTATAAATGACACGTAACAAGCTATCTTTTTCAATAAGTGCATCAACGGTATCTTGTAGGCGTTCAACTAATTCAGTGTTATGACGTTTTAATAACTCCGTTTGCCAAAGTTTATGCACCGATTGCAGTAACATATTTTCATTAATTGGTTTAACTAGTACGTCTTCCACCCCTTGGCGAATAGCTTCAATCATCGACACTTGATTTGGTTTTGAGGTAAATAGTAAACAACGACATTGCGGATATAATACTTTGAGGGCGGCAAATACTTCTAAACCAGATCCATCAGGCAAGCTAAAATCGCTCAATAGCAGATCAATTTCATGTCCTTGTGTTTGGCTAATCGCAGAGCTAATGCTATTAGCTGTAATCGTTTTAATATGAGCACCTAATAGACTATTTGCTATTTTTTCAAGCCGCTGCGGAATATGGTCAACCAACAATACCGTTGGTAATACTAAAACACTATCGGAGCCAAGCTCTAACACACTCTCTAATAAGGTGCTGATCTCTTTATTCGCGAAGAAGGGATAAATCACCAGAGCATTTGGCGCCAGTCGATTAAGCTCACTAAATAAAGATAGTTGTTCGCTGTTTTCAACTTTAGGTGCAAGCAGTAAAAAGCGCTCTTGACTGACCTGTGTTACTAAAAAACTTGCGGTAGCCACTGGAACACCATGTGCAATAGTCACTAAATCATAAGAACTAAACGCAGTACATTCCTGTAGCATTGAAAAGTGGATCAATTCAACTTCACAGCCAATCAATTCAAGCAATACTTTTATCCGCATCGCTAAAATACTATTGCTATCAACGATCAATATTTTCCGCACAGCTTTGACTCCGCTTTTCATCAACTTAACATGATAAAAGCGTAGTCTAAGTTTTCTGCATTAACACCATCTAAAGGATTATTTTTAGTCGTATATCTACCCTAAATGCTTACCTAAGATAGTTAAGCTGTAGTGATTGTCGTCCATAATAGCCACATTAGGTAACTTTCCCCATTGTTGATAACCAAAGCGCTCGAACAATTTAATACTCGGTATATTATGACTAAATATAAATGCTAGTAGCACTTTAATATTTAATGGCTTAGCTTGCTCTTGGGCAAAAGTAAGTAAGCGTTTGCCAAGCCCTTGGCCTTGTGCAAATGCGGTAATATAGATACTGATTTCTACCGTTCCATCATAGGCTGGACGACCATAAAAAGATTTATAACTAAGCCAAGCTATCACCTTCGAGTCTTGCTCATAAACGTAAATAGGCCGCTGCTCGGTATGGCTATTAAACCAACTTTGCTTGTCTGCTATGCTTACTTGTTCAGTGTCGGCTGTAACCATTCTACTTGCTATTGTTTCATTATAAATTGCAACTATGGCGGCTAAATCATTACTATTTGCTAATCGTATTGTCATTTTGTTTTTAGCGGTTGTTGATCACTTCATTGCATAGTAACGTATGAGTTAAAGTCACACTACTGCAAAATAAACGGTAGACTACCATCCAGGGTGATCAGCCACAACAAGTTAAGGAATCGGTATGTTTAAAAAATTATTATTATGCTGCGCAATACTCAGTTGTAGTGTTTATGCACAGCCAGAGCAAACAAGCCAACAGCAGGTTGAGGATACGTCATGTGATGATTTCACTAATGTTACTATGCGCAAACTTCGCTCCAAAGAGAGTATTAATTTATGTCAATTCAAGAATAAACCCTTATTGATCGTCAACACGGCAAGCAACTGCGGTTTTACGCCACAGTTTGAAGGTCTTGAAGCGCTATATCAAAAATACCAAGATCAAGGTTTAGTGATACTGGGATTTCCTTCTGATGATTTTTTCCAAGAAGAAGATGACGAAAAAGCCACAGCTAAAGTCTGTTTTGTAAATTACGGTGTGACCTTCCCGATGTTTGCCACCAGCGAAGTCAGAGGTAGTGATGCCAATGCTATATTCAAGCATTTAAATGCCCAAACGAGTTCGCCAAATTGGAACTTTTATAAATACCTTGTATCTGCAGATCGCAAACAGGTTGAACGTTTTAATAGCAAAACCAAGCCAGATTCAGACAAGTTAGTTAAAGCAATAGAACAAGCAATTTCAGATATTTAATTTTATACTGGTACAAGTAGTTATTATTGAACTAGAATAACGTAAGATTTGATTGAAAAAACACCACCTTGAAACGGGAGATTTTATGACAGTGGCAAGTGCAAGACACATATTAGTAGACAGCGAAGCGCAGTGCTTAGATTTAAAAACCAAGATTGAACAAGGCGAAGATTTTGCTGAGTTAGCTAAGGCACATTCAAACTGCCCTTCAGGTCAGGATGGCGGTGCATTAGGTGAGTTTGGTCCTGGTATGATGGTTCCTGAATTTGATAAAGTGGTTTTTTCAGCACCGATTAATCAAGTACAAGGTCCTGTGCAAACTCAGTTTGGCTACCACTTACTTGAAGTGACTAGTCGTACAGAATAACGTTGGTTTTATTACTAACCTAAAAGAAAGCCGCCTCTGCGGCTTTCTTTTTATCCTAAGGAAAGCACATGCAACTATTAGGCTCAACAACTTCGCCATTTGTACGCCGCATTCGTATTTGGGCACTGTTAAATCAATGCAGTCTTGAGTTTATCAACTTAGATATTTTTTCAGACACTGATCGTCAGCTAATGATACAAAATAATCCAGCCCGAAAAATTCCAGTACTAATCACTAAGCAGCAAACCTTGGCTGATTCAAATAACATCATCCGCTTTTTGCTCGAACAACACAGTCAAACTCGTCTGAATTGGCAACAAGAGCACCTACTAACAATCATTAATGCATGCAATGATTCGCTGGTTGAGCTATTACTTTGTCAGCGTTCAGGATTCGATACGCAAGATGATAAATTATTTTTTAATCTACAAAATGAACGCATTGCTGAAACATTAAGCTATTTAAATAACCATTTTGCAGATGCAGGATTTAAAAGCTGTGAATACCTGTGCATCAGTTTATACTGCTTACTTGATTGGATTTGCTTCCGCGAGTTAACGGATCTAACGGCACATACCGAGTTAATGAAGTTCTATTATTCATTTGCTCAGCAACAGGCAGTGCAGCAAACCGATCCACGTAATTAACATTTAAGGGTAAACACATGAGTGATATCGAAATTGAATCAGAACTAGTTAGTTTTGTTGAAAAAGTACGTCAAAGTGAACAAATCTGGGCGCTAGGTGCTGAAGATGGCGGTTTTGTGGTTTGTGACTCTAACCAATTTGAAAACACCGATGTACTACTATTGTGGGAAAGTGAAGCAACAGCAAAAGCCCAGTGTAAAGAAGAATGGGCCGATTACAGCCCACTGCAAATCACCTTGGATGAATTTTTAGATGACTGGGTTGAAGATCTAAAAGAAGATGACGCACTGGTTGGCCTAAACTGGAATGACGACCAAGTATGTGTTGAAATCGAGCCGGTTGGATTAGCACGCGCACTAAGCGAATAAGCATTATTTAACATTGCTTTACTGCGCTGGTTTATTTGCTATAAACTAGCGCAAATCTTTACTTTCAGGGTATTACGTTGAAGTCCCATCTTGGTCGCCGCCCTTTTTCCGCTATGGAATTACATACGCTTTACCATGGCTATATATATGGTGATCAACGCTTACCTCGCGAACAGCCGAAACACTGGCATTTTTGGCTCCCTTTAATCGCTTATTACAGTGGAGCTTACAGTGATGAAATTGGCCATTTACAACTGTGCGATATTGTTGAACATCAACAGATCCTTTGTTTTCATTTCCATACCCACGGTAAAATAAAAGCCCGTATTGTGCCTATCCATCAAGCACTTTTTGATGCTGGCTTAAACGAGTATATCGCAGCAGTTAAACAACAAGGACACAGTCGCCTATTGTTTGACTTACCATCTAAATCAGGTCGCTATAGCGAGAAAGTTCGCATTTGGTTCTCTGGTGAAGGAGAGCGTGCCGGCTACTTACAAAAGTGTGATATTCCCAATATCGATCAACTTGGTATGAAAACCGCTGTCAGCAGTCTCAGGCTCAATTTTGAGCAGCAAATCCGCATTTATGCAATTCAAGCAGGCAATAAAGATGCTTTTAATTATCTGCTTGGCTTTAATGAATATGAATTGACTGAATTTAGCGATGTAACCACCCTTAATCAGATCTGCCAACAAATACGCGTGATCAACCAGCACATTGATTGGCACCGCTTTAATCAGCGCCACACCATTTGACAAACTTTGTTACCAACTAGCTCATTACTCACTGCTTAAAAACTGTTAGGATAACTGTGCACAAAACTCTAACAAGAAAATATCAGGGATATCTATGTTTATTAAAAGCCTACTCACACTCAGTGTGGCCGTTGCAGTAAGTTCAGCTCATGCTAATGAGTTTGTCCTAGAAAAGCTCGCAAAACCAAGTTCTCAACACGTATCTTTAACGCTTGATCCAGCTCAAGAAACCTTTAGCGGCATGACCGAAATCGCCCTTGAAGTACTTAAGCCAACTAACTATATCGAGCTTAATGGTGTTGCTTACGCAACGCAAATGGCCAAACTGCTTGGGGCAGAAAACTGTGACTTAAGTGCTGAAATGCTAAAAACAGGTAAAGTAAAATTTAGCTGCGATGAGCAAATTCAACCAGGTAAATACACGCTTAAAGTCGACTTCACTGCCCCCTATAATCGCCAAAGTGTTGGCCTGTATAAAACCTTAGATCAGGGTGTGCCGTATTTATTTACCCAATTTGAAATGAGCGATGCCCGCCGCGCATTCCCTGTATTTGATGAACCAAGTTATAAAATTCCATTCCAATTAACGATTACAGCACCTAGCTCTCAAAAAGTGTATGCCAATACACCTGAGTTAAAAACGACCGTTAATGGCGATATGACCACTCACTTTTTTGATAAAACACCGCCAATTCCTTCATACTTAGTGGCTATGGCTGTCGGTCCATTTGAGGAGCGTGAAGTCAAAGGCATGCCAATTCCAGGCCGTGTGATCACGCCACAAGGTAAAATTCACTTAGGTGAATATGCCGAGCAAGCAATGCCAAAAGTATTGGCCGCGCTTGAAGGCTACTTTGGTATTCCTTATGTTTATAAAAAACTAGATTCAGTCGCTGTTCCTGAGTTTCCATTCGGTGCCATGGAAAACGCAGGCTTAGTTACCTACCGTGAAGATATTTTGCTGCTTGATTTGGCTACAGCGACTCGCAATAAAAAACAACGTAATGTATCTATCATCGCTCATGAACTTGCTCACCAGTGGTACGGTAACTTAGTAACCATGAAATGGTGGAATGACTTATGGCTAAATGAAGCGTTTGCAAGCTGGATGGCTGCTAAAATCACAGCCCAGCTTAACCCTGAATTTGAATCACATTTAGACCTGCCGCAAAATAACGTTATGGCGTTAGATGCTCGTTTAAGTACTAAGCCAATTCGTAAACCAATCAAAACCGAAGCCGATATTATGGACGGCCTAGGCTTAGCTTATAGCAAAGGCAGCTCGGTATTAGCTATGGTTGAAAACTGGATTGGCGAAGAGGCTTTCCAGCAGGGTATTCGCGCTTATTTAAAAGAGTTCTCGTATAAAAACGCCGAAGCAGCCGACTTATGGCAAGCCCTTGGTAAAGCATCAAATAAAGATGTGGCAGCGGTTTTAAAATCGTTTATCGAACAATCTTCATTCCCACTGATCAAAGTAACTCAGCAAGGTAAAACGATTACCATTAATCAAAGCCGCTTTACTAACGCGGGCGTTGATGCTCCTGCACAGCTTTGGAATGTGCCAGTTGCAATAAAATACGGTGCTGGCGATAAAGTTAAAACTGCCAATATATTACTAACTAAAGCCAATCAAACTGTTGAACTTGAATTTGAACCTGAGTGGATTTATCCTGATCAAGGCGCTTTAGGTTATTACCGCTGGGTGATGGATGACAAACAATTTGCTGCATTGATTGATAACGCCGCGCAGTCATTGACAGTACGAGAACGTTTAGCGTTATTGTCTGCCGCTGATGCATTACTAGATGCTGGTGTTATTTCTGCTGCACATTTAATGCAAACACTAGAAGTTTTTGTAAGCGATAAACACCCACGCGTTGCTAATACCGCTTTGGGTTATTTAGCCGCACAAAAGCGTACCTTTGAAGATGAAAGCAACCAAGACCTGTGGCCTGAATTTATTCGTAAAAGCATCATGCCTGCAGCTAAACAGTATGGTTTAACTGCAAAAGTAAATGAAGATGCTGCAATCTCGCAATTACGTACTCAAGTAGTTGCACGTTTAGGTTTTGATGGTGAAGATCAAAGTGTGATCAATACCGCCAAGGCACAAGCCCGTGTTTACTTAAATAACCCAGAAAAAGTTGATCCGTACCTTGCGTCAATCTACTTAAACTTAGCCGCATTCCATGGTGATAAAAACCTACTCGATGCGTATATAAATACCTTTAAAACTACCAAAGATCCGCAAGTGCGTACAAAAATGCTAGCGGCTATGAGTTACTTTGGCACGCCAGAGCTACAAACTAAGGTATTAAATTACAGCTTAACTGACGATGTCACTGCATCTGACATGCGTACGATTATGTCAGGACAGGCTTACACGAAAGCCCGTGAAGCTTTGTTTATTGAATGGATATACGCGAATTACGATAAGGTAGTTGCAAACTTGCCACCTTTCTTCGTACCTAACCTGCCTAACTTTACCACCTCAGGTTGTAGCGCCAGCAGCTTAGCAAAAACGCAAACTTTCTTTATGAGCAAAATTGCTGATGAGCCAGGTTATGCCCGTACCTTAAGCAAGCTTGAAGAAAGCGTAAATAATTGTATTGCACTCAAAGAACGTGAACTAGCTTCAGTTAATAGTTTCTTAAAACGTTAATTTGTACGGCAAGCCATTGGCTTGCCGTTTTTTATCAACAGCGTTATTTATCCATTGATAATTTTTACTAGCTGAGAAATAAACTCTTTTGCTCCTTCAACGCTGGTCATTTTAAAACCAATTCCATAATGGATTGGATTCGTGCTTTTAAAAATACGCGTTGGAAACCGTGTCATTTCACTACTATGAAAAAAACCGCTAATGCGGTTAACGCCTGCTATTTTATTAAAATCATCACTAAAGACTTCCAGTGCAGGACGAAGCACAAGCTTAGCTTGGCCACCTTCTATATGCAGATAAATTGCTTCTTTGGACTTAGGTAACATATATTCAGTGATATTCTTAATTCTAAAATTACTACGGCACTCTAATGCAATAAGTTGCTCGTTGATTTGCTCTGGACTAGCTGACATGGATATCCTTGATTTTCATTAAGCTCTTAGCTGTAAACTACAGCACAGCCAAGAACCTGCAAAGTTTTATATTATAGTTATTTAACGCATACAAAAGCGAGTTGATCATTTAAGTAGCTAATACGGGTAATATTGGTGTCACAGAAAGGCGTTAAATCAAGCCATAGAGAGACCTGTTCAGGGCTATTTAGCTGGCGCTGGTAAACACGATTATCGACCGCATAAATGACCGTATTAGCGTCTTTAAATGCGTAATCTTGTACCGTCTGCGGTAAACGAAAGAGGTCAGTGACGGTATTTTCTTGCGGATCATAACTTGCTAACCAGTGCTGCTGCGCTTTGCTATAACTAAATGTATAGGCAGCTAATGCATGGTTAAATGTCAACGTACGGCCAATATGCTCAGCAACCACTTTTGGCTTCGCTGCAGCAACCTGAGTATATTGTAAAGTATGTGGTTCGCCTAAAATAAACATCACCATATCATCTTTGGCGCCCCAGGCATGATAACCAACTGGCTCTATCCACTCAAAAATACGACTTGGTTTAACATTATCGTCAAACGGATATTGCCATAACTTTTGCTTACCATCCGCCTCGACTACGATAGCTGACAGTGCCTTACCATTAGGTGTTAAAGTCGGCGAGTATTCACTCACAGCAGTATTTGTTAAATTAGTTACTTGCTTATTGGTAAAATCATAAAAAGCTAGATCTGTTTGACTTTGCCCTTCACTTTGCACTTCTTGGGTAAAATAAATACCACCTTTGGTAAGTAAAGGCTGATTATTATAAACATCATTATTAGTGATACGGCTTACTTGTAACCCATATTCTGTGTTAAGTTTAGCAAGTAAAATTTCGCTTTTTGGCATCGCAGCTAAAACGCTATTAGGGGTAACTGCAAGGGTGGCAACAAAACTTAGCCAAGGTAAAGTCAATTTCATATCATTCTCTAATTATTTTTATCGCCCTTATAATAGCGCTATTTTATAGTTATTCCCAAGTCTGTTATTGATATGTCACTTGACCTACCCCCTTACTACGCCTTATAACTACAGAGCTACTTAAAACGAGAAAAATTATGTCAGCTAAACATCCTATTATTGCGATCACTGGTTCATCTGGTGCGGGTACTACCACCACGACAAGTGCTATTAAGCATATATTTCGTAGTCTTAATATTGAGGCCGCATTTATAGAGGGCGACAGTTTTCATCGCTATACTCGTCCTGAGATGGATAAAAAAGTTCGCGAAGCGCAGCAAGAAGGTAAACACATTAGTTACTTTGGTCGTGAAGCTAATGACTTTGCAGCCCTAGAAGGTTTGTTCAGCACCTATGGCGATACTGGAGCAGGTAAATTACGTCGTTATTTGCATACCTTTGACGAAGCCGTGCCATACAATCAACTACCAGGTACCTTTACTCCGTGGCAAGAACTGGAAAGTAGCACCGATATTTTATTCTACGAAGGACTGCATGGCGGTGTTGTCGATGAAGATCATGATGTAGCTAAGCATGTTGATTTACTAATTGGTATGGTGCCTATCATTAACCTTGAGTGGATCCAAAAGTTAATCCGCGACACCTCTGAACGTGGTCACTCTCGCGAAGCTGTTATGGGCTCAATTGTCCGCAGTATGGATGATTACATTAATCACATTACGCCACAGTTCTCACGAACTCACATAAACTTTCAGCGCGTGCCAACCGTTGACACCTCAAACCCATTTAGCGCAAAAGATATTCCGTCCCTTGATGAAAGCTTTGTAGTTATTCGTTTTAGAGGAATTGATGATGTTGATTTTCCGTATTACCTACGTATGATCGAAGGTAGCTTTATGTCGAGGATCAACACCTTAGTGGTCCCTGGTGGAAAAATGGGACTCGCTATGGAGTTAGTATTAACCCCACTTATCAAAGATATTATCCTTAAAAAGCGTGCGCTTGCCGAATTAGCCCCCGTTGATTTGCCTATTTAAGAAATACGCTTGCTGAAATATATAGCTTATGTAAACTGCTGACTTCATCATAAAAGGAGATGTCAGCATGACAGAGCCATTACGCATTCTCGTCGGTTCCAAAAATCCGGTAAAAATAAATGCTGCCCGCAGTATTTTCTCTCTCTATTACCCTAATATGACGATTGATTGTCAAGGAGTTGATGCACCTTCACAAGTACCTGATCAGCCAATAGGTGAAGATGAAACACGAATAGGCGCACAAAATCGTGTCTTGTATTGCCAACAGCATTACCAAGCTGATTTTTATGTTGCAATGGAAGGTGGTGCTGAGCAATTTAGCTACGGCCCCGCTACCTTTGCATTTGTAGTCGTTGCTGATAACCAACAACGTGCTATCGGTCGTAGTAGTAACCTTCCTTTACCCCCAAGCCTGTATAATGCGTTATTGCAAGGCAAAGAACTTGGCGATGTAATGGATAACGCATTTAATACTACCAATATCAAACAGCAAGGCGGTGCTATTGGTTTATTAACTAATCATCATGCCACCCGCGAAAGTACCTATACGCAAGCGCTGACACTCGCTATGGCGCCTTTTCTTCATCCCGCGCTTTACTCTAAGGAAGTTTAATGAAGTACACCCATGTTTTATTTGATGCCGACGAAACCTTATTTAGCTTTAATGCCTATGCAGGCTTAAAAAGAATGTTTGCAGTTTATGGCGTAGATTTTAATGACGCTGATTACAGTCATTATCAAGCAACAAATAAACCGTTGTGGCTTGAGTATCAAAACAATACTATTTCCGCTACTCACCTACAAGTCACTCGATTTAGTGAGTGGGCTAATAAGCTCAATGTTCCAGCTCAACAGCTTAATGATGATTTTTTAACTGCCATGGCTGAGATCTGCGAACCATTACCTGGCGCTATTGAACTGCTAAATAAACTAAAACCGCATGCTAAATTAGGCATTATCACTAATGGTTTTACCCAGCTGCAAGCACGTCGCTTAGAGCATACCGGATTAAAAGAGATGTTTGATTGTTTAGTTATCTCTGAGCAAGTGGGAATTGCAAAACCAGCCGCAGAAATTTTTTATCACACTTTTGAACTGTTAGGTAATCCACCAAAAGAACAGATCTTAATGGTCGGTGATACCGCAAGCAGTGATATCTTAGGTGGCCAAAATGCCGGGATTGATACCTGCTGGCTACAGCATCCCAACACAGTTCTGCCAGAAGGCATTGAACCAACATACCAAGTGACTGAGCTGGTACAGTTACAACAGTTGTTAGGATTGTAAAAAGGCTTAATACCAATCGACTTAAATATTTAACCATTCTAGCGAGCTAAATAAAGCGCTAACTGCGTTATAATTTTTTTAAGTAGAACAACTACATGTCAAAATTTACGCCTTGTTATCACTCCATTTATCTGTCGCTATAAATGGTCAGTAACTTAACACGATTGGTATAACATTAAAAAACTAAACTGCATTATTTAAACAAAAAATGACGCTAGATAGCGTCATTTTTTATAACTGTTTTAAGCGTTTGCGATTAAGCTGTGGCTACTTCTAAACCTGGTGCTGGCATGTATACTGGGGTATCAAATGTTGCCCATTCCCATGCTGACTCAGTCGCCATAATTTTACGAAGTAACTTATTGTTCAGGTCATGGCCTGATTTATAAGCTGTAATTTTTCCTAAAATGTTGTGGCCTGTCATAAACATGTCACCAACACAGTCTAGAATCTTATGCTTAACAAACTCATCGCTATAACGCAGGCCGTTAGGATTAAGTACTTTAAACTCATCCAATACCACGGCGTTATCCATGCTGCCACCTAAAGCTAGGTTATTAGCATGCATATATTCAATGTCTTTCATAAAGCCAAAAGTACGTGCACGGCTGATTTCTTCTGTAAAGCTTTGCGTAGTAATATCTAAACCGATACGTTGGCGGCTTTCATTGATTGCCGGATGATCGAAAGCAATTTCAAAGTCGATATGAAAACCATCATATGGTTCAATCTCGGCCCATTTATCACCTTCTTCAATACGTACTTTTTCTTTAATACGAATAAAGCGCTTAGCCGCATTCTGCTCTGCAATGCCGCCTTTTTGTAACAAATAAATGAATGGTAATGCACTACCATCCATTATTGGTACTTCTGAGCTATCTAATTCAACGATCAAATTATCGATACCCATTGCCGCTACCGCAGCAATAAGGTGCTCAGTCGTAGATAAGCGAACGCCATCTTTATTGGTTAAACAGGTACATAATTGCGTATCGCCAACGGCTTCAGGTGTTGTTTCAAAATCAACAACCGGATCAAGGTCGACACGACGAAATACTATCCCAGTATTTGCGCTCGCAGGTCGGAGAGTAATAGTGACCTTCTCACCTTTGTGAAGTCCAATTCCTATGGCTTTGACTATCTCTGCAATGGTACGCTGTTTAATCATAGCTTCGCTCACTTATAGTTACAGTTAGACCGCCGATTATATCACATATACGACCAGCTGCCAAATTCGTTCGCTTTTTAAACAAAAACAATTACCTTTTTGCTTAATCTGCTTGTTTTCTTAAAAATGCAGGGATGTCGAAATAATCGCCACCTTCTGATTTATCAGACTTTTTACCGCTATCATTAGTTTTAGATAAACCACTATTGCTTTGCGTTGTCTTGCTCGATTCATGCTTTTCAATCGCTGGAGCAGCAGTCATTTCATCGCCACTACCTTGGCTTGCAAAGCTTGGTACATACATACTGCTAGTTTGGTTTGTTGAACTGCTAACATCAGAACCTGACGCTTTTTTAAAGCCGTTATCGACAATACCAAACTGTGGACGACGATCGCCGCCTAAACCTGTAGCGACTACAGTTACACGTAGTTCATCAGTCATTTCAGGGTCAATAACCGCACCAACCACCACAGTCGCATTTTCAGATGCTAATGCTTTAACGTGATTACCAACAATTTCAAACTCTTCAATTGCGATATCCATACCTGCAGTGATGTTAACTAGGATGCCTTTCGCGCCAGTTAAATCAACGTCTTCAAGTAGTGGGCTTGAGATTGCAGCCTCTGCAGCTTCTTGCGCACGATCAGGACCCGATGCAGACGCTGTGCCCATCATCGCAGTACCCATGGCTGACATTACTGTACGTACGTCGGCGAAATCCACGTTAATCAAACCAGAACGAGTAATTAGTTCCGCAATACCTTGCACGGCACCAAATAATACATCATTTGCTTTAGCGAATGCGTCTAACAGTGTAGTCCCTTTACCTAAAACTTTAAGCAATTTATTGTTAGGAATTGTAATAAGTGAATCTACAATTTCTGACAATTCGTTAATACCTTGTTCAGCCGCTGCTGCGCGCTTTTTACCTTCAAAGTCAAACGGACGTGTCACTACAGCAACCGTTAAAATACCTAACTCTTTAGCAATTTTGGCAACCACAGGCGCAGCACCTGTGCCAGTACCACCGCCCATACCCGCTGCGATAAATACCATATCAGCACCTTCAAGGCTGGCACGAATAGTATCGGCGTCTTCTTCTGCTGATTTACGACCTACATCAGGGTTTGCACCCGCACCTAGCCCAGACGTGATCTGAGTACCTAGTTGCACAGTAATATCTGCTGATGAGTTACGTAATGCCTGAGCATCCGTATTAGCGGCAATAAAACGCACGCCTTCAATTTGTTGCTTAACCATGTGCTCAACAGCGTTACCGCCGCCGCCGCCCACGCCTATTACTTTTATAACAGCTTCTTCGCTGTGTTGTTCCATTATATCAAACATGTTTACTCTCCGACTTGAGTATTAAAACTCGCCTTGAAACCACTTCGTTATGCGGTTCCACCAATTATTATCGCCTTCAGGTTTCGATTTTTGTGCATTCATCGATTGCATTGTGCGGCCATATTGTAATAAGCCAACCGCCGTTGCATATGAAGGGTCATCTACATAATCTGTCAAACCAACTATCCCTATAGGTTTGCCTATTCTCACTGGCATCTGGAAAATGTCTTCAGCCACTTCCATCGCGCCAGCCATTTTAGCACTACCGCCAGTAATGACGAGTCCTGCTGCAATTTGGTCTGCTAATCCTGAACGATGAATTTCTTCCATCGCTAATTCAAATAATTCTCTAAAACGTGGCTCAACCACCTCAGATAAGGTATGACGCGACATTAACCGCGCTGGTCGCCCGCCTACACTAGGCACTTCAATAGTTTCTTCGCTGCTGGCCATTTGGCTACTTGCGCAGGCATATTGTACCTTGAGTGATTCAGCATGGGATATCGGTGTACGAAATATTTTTGCAATATCGCCAGTAACTTGGTTGCCCGCTACAGGAATAACTGCAGAGTGGCGCAACGCACCATTGATATAAATAGTGATATCCATCGTACCGCCACCGATATCAAGTACCGCAACACCAAGCTCTTTTTCGTCATCGGTTAATACCGAATAACACGACGCTAATGCGGTGAAAATCAGTTGGTCAACTTCAAGACCACAACGCTCAACACATTTTTCAATATTTTTCGCCATATCATTTGAGCAAGTTATGATGTGAGCACGGGCTTCCATTCGTACACCACTCATACCACGCGGGTTTTTAATCCCTTCTTGCATATCAATACTATATTCTTGCGGCAGTGCATGCAGCATTTTACGTTCGGCTGAAATAGGCACAGAGCGCGCAATATGAATAACATTTTCAATGTCTTCATCAGTCACTTCAGTATTATTAATTGCCACAACACCACTTTCGTTTTGGCACTGAATATGTTTACCTGAGATCCCCAAATACACGGAGCTAATACGGCAATCAGCCATAAGTTCAGCTTCATCGATTGCACGACGAATAGACTCCGACACCAAGTTAAGGTCGTTTACGCCGCCTTTATCCATACCATGGGACACTTGGCTGCCAACCCCAACAATGCTGAGTTTGTTATCTGCGGTGATTTCACCAACCGTGGCCACCACTTTTGAGGTGCCAACGTCTAATCCAATCACTAGGTTTCTTTCTGCTGACTTAGTCATGCCTTACTCTTATTTTGTAATTGCGCTTCTTCCAGGAGCTTCCAGCTCACCGCAAGGCCGGTATCATACCGTAAATCCACTACATCTACTTGTGCATCTGCACGTTTTTCCATCCGCGGGTAAACATCTATAAACCGTTGTACCCGTTTAGCTTTTTCTTTACGCCCTAATTTAAGGCGAATACCGTTATCGAGCCATAACTGCCATGAAAATCGCTCTGACAATGCCAGGCTGGTTAACTTTAAATTATTAACCTTAAGCATTTCATCAAACTGCTTGAAAGCTCCCCATGCTTCAAATTCACTGCCCTCAGGGCCATAAAGTTGTGGCAGCTCGTCACTGAGCTTCGCACTGCTAGCTTGAAACACTTCACCGCTTTGGTTAAGTAATAAATCACTGTTCCACACTGCGACAGCCTGATGCTCTACCACATACACTTGTAATGTATCTGGCCACTGCTTACGTACCGATGCAGTAGCCACCCAAGGTAAGTCTTGCACTAGACGTTGTATGTTTTTCACGTCTAAATCAAAAAAACTCGATAAGTCGGCTTTTTTAATCGCGCTAATAATCGCTTTTTCATCTGTGTATTGAGGTTTCCCCAACACCGCTAAATGCTTTATTTGCGCATCTTTATTTTCTACCAACCACTGTCTAACGCCGCTGGTGATTTGCACCAAACTGAAAACCACGATTAAAAAAAAGCTCACACCTAAAATTAGCGACCAATTTAGTTGCTGTTTTAATTGTTGCGCTTTTTCCAAAAAGGGATGCATATTAAAGCGTTTGCTCCAAAATGCGAACAACTAATTGCTCAAAGCTTGCACCATTTGCTTTAGCAGCCATTGGCACTAACGATTTTTCAGTCATTCCTGGTACTGTGTTTACTTCTAACAAATAAAAGTTACCGTCTGCATCTTGCATTGCATCAACACGACCCCAACCACTGGCACCCACTAGCTCAAATGCCGCTAAAGCCATTGCTTGTAAATGCGTGGTATCGCTAGCTGATAAGCCTGCTGGGCAATGATATTGCGTGGTATTTGACTGATACTTTGCTTGGTAATCATAAAAACCATTTGGGGTGGTCATTTCAATTACTGGCTGTACCTCATCGCCTAGTACAGTGATTGTAAATTCGCGCCCTGTTATCCACTGCTCAACCAGTACTTGGCTGTCAAACTTAAACGCTTCAGCTAAAGCAGCTTCAAGCTCTTGCGCATTATTTGCTTGCGCCATACCAATGCTAGAACCTTCGTGCGACGGTTTTACCATCACTTTTTTCAGTTCATTCATTATCGCTGTCGCATCAAAACCACGCTTGCTATCCACCACCGCATAAGGCGCAGTGCTCAAGCCCGCAGATTTAAATAAATGCTTACAACGTATTTTATCCATCGCCAATGCTGAGCCTAATACGTTACTGCCAGTGTATGGCAACCCCATAAACTCAAGTGCACCTTGAATAGTACCGTCTTCACCACCGCGACCATGCAGGGCGATAAATACTCGTTCAATGCCGAGTTCTTTTAATTGCCATAACGGTTGCTCTTTTGGATCAAAGCCAATGGCATCAATGCCCGCATTTTGTAATGCGTTCAATACCGCTTGGCCTGATTTTAGTGATACTTCGCGCTCAGCTGAGTGTCCACCAAACAACACTGCCACTTTGCCAAACTGTGTGTTTAATTGCGTCATACCTTTACCTGCTTAAGTTGCTCAATCGACAGCGATGTCGCCGCGAGTGTTTTTACTAATTGACCAATATTACCAGCACCTTGGGTTATAACTAAATCATTATCTTGTAACGTATCAGCTAATACTCCAGCTAGTTCAGAGCTACTTGCAACATGCAGTGGTTCTTTACCGCGTTGACGTAAGCTGCGACATAAACTTTTACTGTCTGCGCCAATAATTGGCTCTTCACCAGCGCCGTATACATCAAGCAATAATAACTGATCAACATCGGCTAACACTTTTACAAAGTCTTCATATAAATCACGAGTACGAGTAAAGCGATGTGGTTGATAAATCATTACTAAGCGTTTATCAGGCCAGCCTTGGCGAATTGCCGCTATAGTCGCTGCAACTTCTGAAGGGTGATGACCATAATCATCCACCAGCATTACTTTGCCACGTTCGTTTTCAAAATCGCCATAATGCTGAAAACGACGTCCGATACCTTCAAACTGTTGCAATGCTTCTAAAATCGCGTGATCAGCTATTTGTTGATCTTTTGCAACAGCAATCGCTGCAGTGGCGTTCAATGCATTATGTTTACCTGGCATATTTAAATGCACAGTTAATTCATCACCTTGCTTAGTGCGCACTTTAAACTGACTGGTATTTGCCGTTTGGCTAAAATCAGTCATGCGGTAATCGGCGTCGCTCGATTCACCATAAGTGATCACAGGACGGCCAAATCGCGGAATAAGCTCAGCTGCCACTTCTGAATCGATACACACCACAGCAAGGCCATAAAAAGGCAGGTTATGAATGAAATCTACATAAGTGTCTTTCATTTTTTCTAAGCTACCGCCGTAGGTATCCATGTGATCTTCTTCAATATTAGTGATCACCGATACCATAGGTTGCAAATGCAAGAATGACGCATCACTCTCATCAGCTTCAGCAATTAAAAAATCACTTTTACCGACTTTTGCGTTACTACCCGCACTATTAAGTAAACCACCAATAATAAAGGTTGGATCCAGCCCTGCTTGAGCATAAATACTCGCGATCAAACTAGTGGTGGTGGTTTTACCATGAGTACCAGCGATAGCAATACCGTGGCGAAAGCGCATTAGCTCGGCCAACATCTCGGCACGGCGCACAACCGGAATACGTGCCGCCTTAGCTGCAATTATCTCAGGGTTAGTTTCATCAATTGCACTTGAAACCACCACTACATTGGCATCTTTAACATTACTTTGATGATGGCCAATAAACACTTCAGCGCCAGCTTGGATCAAACGTTCGGTCATTGCACTATGGGCAATATCAGAGCCAGTAATACGATATCCTTCAAATGCGAGTACTTCGGCAATACCGCCCATTCCTGCGCCACCAATACCAATAAAGTGGATAGTGCTAATTCGGCGCATTGCCGGGCGAGTGCTCTTGTGTGTTGACATTTGTTTCACTTAATTATCTCTTTTTTCTGTTACTTGCAGCGCTGACAAGGGGACACCTGCGGCATCCATACAATGCCATGCGACATTGGCAGTAGCTTCTAGTGTCGCCAATTGCTTAGCATTGCTTGCAAGTTCACTGATTAATGCTGGTTTGGCTAAATACGGGCGTAATAGTTCAACAATACTGTGTTGATTGAACTGCCCCTGTGGCATTAATAATGCCGCATTGCCATCAACTAAAAATTTTGCATTCGCAGTTTGATGATCGTCAACCGCATGCGGAAACGGCACAAACACGGCCATTTTTCCTGCAGCAGCAATCTCACTTACGGTTAACGCCCCCGCGCGGCAAATTACAATATCTGCCCAGCTATAAGCGGTATCCATATCATCAATAAACTCAGCCACCTTAGCTTGTTCAGCACTAAAACCTTGCTGCTGATATGCCTGTGTTACTGAGCCTAAATGACCTTTACCGGTTTGATGCCATGTATTGATCTGAAACTCTTCACTGAGCTGTTTAAATGCTGCTGGCAAAGTTTGGTTTAGCACCTGCGCACCTAACGAGCCACCAACGACCAACACGTTAACCGGACTTGATACTTCCCGCATTGCCACATTTGCTACGCTGGCTCGTACCGGATTACCAACCACGTCACTGTATCCAGAGGCAAATGCTTGCGGAAATGCAGCCAACACTTTATTGGCAAACTTGGCTAGGTACTTATTACTCATACCGGCAACCGCATTTTGCTCATGGATCACCAGTGGTATACCTAAGCTTTTTGCGGCAATGCCAGTCGGCCCAGTAACATAGCCGCCCATTGCTAACACAACATCAGGTTGTTGTTTTTTCAATACTTTGCGTGCTTGTAATATGGCATTAATCACCATAAAAGGGGCTTTTACTAAACGTGCAAGGCCATTGCCACGTACACCTTTAACATTAATAAAATCAATCTCAATATTATGCTTTGGTACAACCTGCGCTTCCATTCGATCAGCAGTGCCAATCCAACTCACTTGCCAACCTTGTTGCCTTAAGTGATCAGCCACAGCTATGCCGGGAAAAATATGCCCGCCAGTACCACCAGCAACAACGACTAATTTTTTATTCATCGCTTGCCTCCACCGGATGTTGCTTGTTTAGTGGCCATTTTGGTTTCAAAATCCACGCGCAATAAAATACCTGCCGCAATAGTCATGATAAGTAAACTTGAGCCACCATAAGATACAAACGGCAAGGTTAAACCTTTGGTTGGCAAAATACCGGCACTCGCCCCCACATTAACCATGGTTTGAAATGCAAACCAAATACCTATTGCGAATGCAAAGTAACCTTCATATTCTTTGCCACATTTAAGTGCTTGCTGACCAATTAACAGTGCTCTAAACACCAAAGTACCAAACACCATTAAAATACTGACGATACCGATAAAACCTAACTCTTCGCCAATCACCGCAAAAATAAAGTCATTATGGGCTTCAGGTAAATATTGCAATTTTTGCACACTATTACCTAAACCTTGGCCAAACCAACCACCTTGGCTATATGCCATCAGCGATTGTACTAACTGGTAGCCTTTACCAAATGGGTCATCCCATGGCTCTAGAAAACCGACCACCCGCGCCATCCGATATGGCTCAACAATAATGAGCAATACGACTAAGCCTACGCCTGTTAATATCAAGGCAAAAAACTGCCATAACTTAGCCCCAGCTAAGAACAATAAGCCTACGGTAGTTACAAACATCACCACCACAGTGCCTAAATCGGGCTGTAATAAAATCAACAATGCGTAAACTGCAAACACCGCGATTGGCTTAGCAAAGCCTTTGATGTTTTCTTGAACTTCCTCACGTTTACGCACTAAGTAACCGGCGATATAACTGAAAAAGAATAATTTAGCCGCTTCAGCAACCTGAAAGCCCACCGGACCTACTGGGATCCAACGTTTTGCGCCATTCACTTCACGTCCAACGATTAACACCACTATCAGTAGCGCCATGCCAAACAGTAATAAGTAAGGATTCGAGCGTTTCCACCAAGTCATTGGTACACAACAGGTGATCCAAAACAGCACAAAGCCCATCGCCAAAAACATGCTGTGGCGAATAATAATATGATAGGGATTGTTAAATAAGCGATCAGCGGTCGGCATCGACGCACTCGTCACCATCACAAACCCCAAGCCAATTAGCATGATCACACAATATAACAGTGGCACATCGTATAACTGCGCCGAAGGCTTAGGAGTCAGGGTGTCACGAATATTAGCTAAAGCAATCATACTGCCTCCGCTAATACGCATTGACTAAAGTGCTCACCACGTTGCATATAATTGTTATACATATCGATACTGGCACATGCAGGTGCAAGCAACACAATATCGCCCGCAGTGGCAAGTTGCTTGGCAAGCATCACCGCTTGCTGCATATTTTCTGTTAAGTGGCCTTTGTCAGTCAACGCAACCAGTGCTTTGGCATCTTTACCAAAACAAATAAGCGCTTTAACTTGCTGTTGTAAATACGGCTTTAAGCTATCGAGATCGGCGCCTTTGGCATCGCCTCCGGCAATCACTACTAGTTGCTTGGCCTGATCGGCTAAACTTTCTATCGCCGCAATGGTGGCCCCGACATTCGTAGCTTTAGAGTCATTAAAATATTTAACCCCCGCTTGCTCGGCAACAAACTGACAACGATGCGCCAAGCCAGTAAATTGGCTAAAAGCTTGTGCAAACTGACTAGCACTGATATCAAATGGGCTCAATAATGCCATAACCGCTAACGCATTTAGCTGATTATGACGACCAACTACGGCCAAGCTACTAACAGGCAATAGAGCTTTGCCTTGATAACTAAAGTAACTGTCACCTTGATACGTCATTAAACAATAATCCGCATTTTCTAAGCCAAAGCTTAATTGCGGCATTGTTTGTGTATACGTTGCTGGGTCAGTCTTATTTACTACAGCCAGCGCGGCATTAGCATAAATCGTTTGTTTTGAATCAATATAGGCTTGGTAGCTCGGGTAACGATCTAAATGATCTTCCGACACATTAAGTACCGTAGCGCTAACCGGCTTTAAGCTGTGCATCGTATCGAGCTGAAAACTCGATAGCTCTAATACGTAAACATCAAAATCATCAGCTAATAAATCCAGTGCGGCAGTACCAATATTTCCGCCAAGTCCGACCTTATAACCAGCCATTTTCAATACTTCATAAGCCAACGTAACGACAGTCGATTTACCGTTAGAGCCTGTTACAGCCACCACCGGCTTGTCTGTTAAACGGGCAAATAACTCAATATCACCAATCACTTCAACACCCGCTTGCATTGCTTGTGCAACTGCTGGAAGTGTTAAACTTAAACCAGGGCTGATGATGATCATATCGGCGCTTTCAAGCTGTGCAGTTGCTAAATCACCAAACTGCGTCGTTAAATTTGGCGCATGTTGTTGCAACCAATCACAACCGGGCGGTGATTGGCGACTATCAACTACATTAGGCGTTAAACCTTGAGATAATAAAAAACGCACAATGCCCAGACCGGTTACACCGAGTCCGAGCACTGTAATATGTTTGTTTTTCATCTCGTTTAAATACGTCATTTACCTGATCTTTAATGTTACTAGGCCAGCTAACACTAGCACGATAGAAATTATCCAAAAACGCACGATAACTCGTGGCTCAGGCCAGCCTTTTAACTCGTAATGATGGTGGATTGGTGCCATTCTAAAAATCCGTTGGCCACGTAATTTATAAGAGCCAACTTGCAAGATAACCGACAGTGCTTCCATCACAAATACACCGCCCATAATGATTAAAATTAACTCTTGGCGAACTAATACAGCAATAATACCCAATGCTCCACCAAGCGCTAATGAACCAACATCACCCATAAATACTTGTGCTGGGTAAGTGTTAAACCATAAAAAGCCTAATCCGGCACCAACAATGGCGGTACATACTACAACCAACTCACTGGCCAATGGTAAATGTGGAATATGCAAGTAAGCAGAGAAATTCACGTTACCTGTTAAGTAAGCAATAATAGCCAGTGCTGCTGCCACTAAAATAGTCGGTACAATGGCCAAACCATCCAAGCCATCGGTCAGATTCACAGCATTTGACGTCCCCACCACGACAAAGTAAGTCATAACTATGTAAAACAAACCTAGCTGCGGTAATACATCTTTAAAAAACGGCACTACTAATGATGTTTCGTTGGCATGATTAGCAGTAAAAAATAATGCGCAGGCAACCACTAAGGCAATCACTGACTGCCAAAAATACTTCCATTTCGCAATCAACCCTTTTGGATCTTTGCGGATCACTTTACGGTAATCATCAACAAAGCCCACAATTCCCAATGAGCCGATCACAAACAAGGTAGCCCATACATATTTATTCGCTAAATCAGCCCACAGCAAAGTACTGGTAAAAATAGACGCTAAAATTAACAAGCCTCCCATGGTTGGGGTGCCTTTTTTCGATAAATGCGACTCCGGGCCATCGTTACGAACCACTTGACCAATTTGCATTCTTTGCAATGCTCGGATCAACTTAGGGCCAAAATATAAAGAAATTAATAGTGCCGTTAAAATACCAAATACAGCGCGAACGGTTAAATACGAGAACACATTAAATGCACTGTAATATTGTGTTAAATACTCGGCCAGCCAAACTAACATTGAGATACTCCATTGCGGCCAGTTTGCTGGCTGTTAACTAAATCTTGTACTAATAATTCCATGCGAGAACTGCGCGATCCCTTCACGACTATGGTGGTTTTTTGTGCTGAGTCAGTTAACTGTGCTTGTAATTGTTGCAACAGTTCCTCGCGGCTTGAAAAATGCCGCTGTGGTTTAGCAAATTCATCACTGGCGTATTGACTCAGTACACCTAAGCTATACAACTCATCAATACCTTGTTGTTTGGCATAGGCGCCAACTTGTTGGTGATAAAGCGCGGCTTCTTCACCAAGTTCTCCCATATCACCTAACGCTAAAATACGCTGACCTTGGAGGTCGCGTAATAAATCAATTGCAGCCTTAACCGATTGCACATTGGCATTATAAGTGTCATCAATCACGGTTAGTGTTTCATTGACTTGAATAATGTTTACTCGGCCTTTTACTTCAGCCATGGTTGCGAGTGCCGTTGCCACAGCCTCAAGACTAACGCCAAATTCACAGGTTAATGCAGCTGCTATAAGGGCGTTTGTAACATTGTGACGACCTGGCAATGCAAGCTTAACGGGTACTCGATGCTGCTTGGTACAAATATAAAAAGACGCCTGAGCTTGCTCATCGAGGCTGACTTCTTCTGCCCAAATATCTAGTTTTTCAGTGCTTGAAAAACGTTTTACATTGCGCCCTTGTAACTTAGTAAGCCAACCATCACTAAATTCGCTGTCACAGTTAACTAGCGCAATGCCATGCTCTTTCAAACCATCGTAAATTTCACTTTTAGCCGTTGCCACACCCGCAAGAGAGCCAAAACCCTCAATATGCGCAGCTGCCACATTACAAACAACGGCAACATCTGGCTTAGTCATCGCCGTGGTATAGGCAATTTCACCAATATGGTTAGCGCCAAGCTCAATCACCGCATATTTGTGCTGCGGTTCTAGGCGTAACAAGGTTAATGGCACGCCAATGTCATTATTAAAATTACCTTTAGTCGACAGTACTTCACCGTGAGGAGCTAAAATAGCTGCGCACATTTCTTTTACTGTGGTTTTACCGACACTGCCTGTAATTGCGATAGTTTTTGGTGCCACACTGGCCATTACCGCAGCACCAATTTCGCCTAGCGCAATACGCGTATCCGTAACTAAAAACTGTGGAATATCAACGGCAACTTTTTGACTAACAATAGCGGCTATTGCGCCTTTGTCTTTCGCTTGTTGTAAAAACTGATGGCCATCAAAATTAGGGCCTTGTAGCGCTAAAAATACTTCTCCTTCGCATACGGTGCGAGTATCTGTATTAATATTTTTTACTGTTTGATTATCACCTTGATAATCAGTTGCTAGCACATTTGCTAGCCAATCAAAATCCATTGGGATCATAACTGCGATCCTCTTATTTGTTGTTCTTGTGGGTCTAGCTTTTGCTTTTGTTGTAAGTGCTGCTGGACAAATTTACGATCGCAAAAATCTATCCGTTGCGTACCAATTATTTGATAATCTTCATGGCCTTTACCTGCAATAAGCACTACGTCATTGGCATTTGCGTTATCTATTGCAAAGGCAATAGCATGAGCACGGTCAGCTTCTAAGTGCGCACGGTCAGGCTGGCTTAAACCAGCAGCAACATCTTTAATGATCTGCCATGGATCTTCGCTACGCGGGTTATCACTGGTAATAATTACTTTATCAGCATTTTGCTCAGCCGCTTGGGCCATCATTGGTCGCTTGCCTTTATCACGGTCTCCACCGCAACCAAATACACAACTTACGCCACCGGGCACATGTTGTTGCAATGCTTGCAATGCTAAAGCTAACGCATCTGGCGTGTGAGCATAATCAACAATACAGGTTGGTTGGTTTGGCGCGCTAAATGCTTGCATGCGTCCAGCAACTGGTTGCAAGCTTGCACAACCCGCTGCCAGTTGATCTAATGGGTAACCTAAACCAAGTAAAGTTGCGATTGCAGCCGCTAAATTATATAAATTAAATTCGCCAAACAGCGGACAGGTAATAGCAATATCACCCCAACTTGTCGTCAACTGTGCCGATATACCGGTTTTATGGTAAGAAACATCAGTGAAGTATACAAACTTAGCACCTTTTGGCTGCAAGTTTTTATGGCCATAACACACTAAGTTATTAAAATCGTATTGTTCTAACCATTGCTCTACTTGGTTATCATCTTGATTTAGTACCACCAGCTGCGCGTCAAAATCTCGCATTAGCATTAACTTTGCATCGGCATAACTGGCCATATCACCGTGGTAATCTAAATGATCGCGCGATAAATTGGTAAACACAGCAGCTTTAAAGTGCGTTTTCGCAACACGCTGCTGTACCAAACCATGTGATGACACTTCCATCGCCACCAGTTTGTTATTGTCAGTGGCAAGTTGCGCTAATATTCTTTGTAAATCAACACAAGACGGTGTGGTATTGATTAACTCAGTTAAACTTTCTGGTTGCCCATACCCAAGCGTACCGATAATCGCTGATTGGGTGTCGCAAAACTTAGCTAAATGAGCAATCATCGCAGTGGTAGTTGATTTACCATTGGTGCCAGTAACACCCACCACATCTAATTGTTTACTTGGTTGTTGATAAAAATGACTCGCTAATGCGGGCAATTTCTTATTCAAATCGGAAATTAAATAAAGCGGTTCAAAATCACATTCAAACTCACATAAACGATCAGCAATCACTGCAACTGCACCATTTGCAATCGCTTTATCAATAAATTGTCCGCCATCTAATTGATGACCTTTAATTGCTACAAAGACATCCCCAGGGGTGACATCTCGACTATCCAAACGCAAGTGCTTTACTAGTAAGCTTGTTGCTGCTACTTCTATTTGTTGTAAAATTATTTTTAAATCACGCATCATCATCTATGCCCTTCACGTAGGCAACCGAGCCTTTGTCTGGTGCCACGTTTAAAATTCTTAACGCATTGGAGATTATTTCTGCAAACACTGGTCCTGCAGTTGCACCGCCATAATAAACATCTCCACCGGGCTCATTGATCATTACAACAACAGCTAAACGTGGATTACTCGCAGGTGCTATACCTGTAAAGTAACCAACATACTCATCACCATAACCACCTGCAGCGGCTTTTTTAGAGGTACCCGTTTTACCCGCAGCACGATAACCATCAACTTTTATGCGGCTCGCTGTACCACCTTCTTCAAAAACGCTTTCCATCATATGCACAACCGCTTCAACATCTTTTTGTTGAAAAATACGCTCGCCTTCAGGGATTGAATCTTGCTTGAGGATGGTCAATGGTCTATTGATCCCGCCGGCACCTAACATGGCATAAAAACGCGCCATTTGTGCGGTGCTTACAGCAACGTTATAGCCAAAAGAAAGTGCTGCAATTTCATGGTCAGACCAACGTCGATTCGGATAAAACAAGCCACTACTTTCACCAACCATGCCGGTGCCTGTATCAGAACCAAAGCCAACTTTTTGGAACAAGCCAACAAAGTAATCCTTCGGTACATCTTGCGTTATTTTTGTCACACCCATGTTACTGGAGTACTTTAAAATCTCACGTAAGGTCATTTCACCATGGTTACGCGAGTCTGTAACTAACGTACCACCGATGCGCATCCAGCCTGGGTAAGTATCAATTTTATCATCCGGTTGGATTGAGCCGTAGTCTAACCCAGCTAATATGGCTAGAGGCTTAACGGTTGAACCTGGTTCGAACAAATCCGTGATCGCTCGGTTACGGCGTTTATGCGGCGCTGCATCATTTAAATTATTTGGATTAAAAGACGGGCTGTTAACCATCGCTAACACTTCACCAGTTCTCACATCGACCACCATCGCAGAGCCAGACGTTGCTTTGTAGGTCAGCACGGCTGATTTAACCGCTTTATAGGCTATCGCTTGAATACGCTGATCAATACTAAGCTGGATGTTTTCGGGTTCAATCCGTTCACGTTCATCAAGCACTTCAACTTCACGCCCCTGTGCATCTTTACGAATTGTGCGACGACCTTCAACGCCAGTTAATGCGTTTTCGTAAAGCTTCTCTATGCCTTCGATACCTTTACCATCAATATTGGTAAAACCAAGCACATGTGCGGTGACTTCTCCGGCAGGGTAATAGCGTTTTGATTCATCTAATAAATGAATACCAGGCAGACGTAAATCGCCAATATAATTGGCAACGGCAGGGGTTACTTGGCGTTTTAGATAAACAAAGCGGCGACTGGCATCATCCCGCAAGCGACCATTAATTTTTTTCGCTTCAATACGCAGTACATCGGCAAGCTCACGCCAACGTAAATCATTTTTGTAGTACAGCGCAATACGTTGTTCAAGTAGCGCGGTATTTTCTGCAAGGGCATTCTCATCTTCGCCATTTTTGCGCGCCTGTTTGAGCACTTTAGCACGCAGTGATTTATGTAATGCTTTAGGATCCGCATATACACTTACAACGGGCACACTAACAGCAAGTTCTTTGCCATTACGGTCAAAAATCATCCCGCGTTGCACATGCAACTTTTCCACGCGCACGGTACGTTTATTACTTTCTGAACGGGCTTTATCAGGCTCGATAACTTGCAAATAAGCAGCACGAGATACTAAAGTCACAAAAACCAGCAGCACCACAGAGCACACCAGCATAAAACGCCATGTGATCAAACTATTTACTGGTTTTTTTCCTCTACTTCTCATGGCAGTACTATCACCTGTTCGTCTTGGCTTGTGGACCGTTTCATTTGCAGTTGCTCAATAGCAATTTCTTCAATGCGCGCATGTTGCGAATAAAACTCTTCTTCAACTAATAGATAACGCCATTCTAAATCGAGTTCATCTCGCTGTTGTAACAGCTGATCTTGTTCAATCAGCTCTTGGCGAGCAAAGTGAGTGACCTGCACCACACTCAAACTAGATGCGAATATCACAACCAGTAAGGCCGAGGTTAACTTGTTTGCTCCTAGGCCTTTGATTATTTCTAAAAATAAATTGGGTTGTCGATGATTCGCTTTTGGCTTCATCCCAATCTCTGTGCCACCCTAAGTACTGAACTGCGTGAACGTGGGTTACGGTCAACTTCAGCTTGGCTTGGCTTAATAGCTTTACCCACTGCTTTTAACGTCAGATTTTGATTTATTTGTGCATCAGTTAAAGGCAGACCTCTGGGTAACGCCGCTCCCTTACTCTGTTTTTTAATAAACTGTTTAACAATACGGTCTTCTAGTGAATGAAACGAAATCACCACTAATCGGCCACCGGGCTTTAATACACCCAACGCAGCTTGTAATGCCGTTTGAATCTCTTCCAATTCACTGTTGATATAAATACGAATAGCTTGGAAAGTACGCGTCGCAGGGTGTTTGAACTTATCCTTTACTGGCACTGCTTCGTCAACTAAATCAGCAAGTTGCTTAGTTGTTGTAATCGGCGTATGAGCGCGCACTTCAAGTACTTTATGTGCAATACGACGACCAAACTTTTCTTCACCATAAGTTTTGATCACATGAACAATGTCTTCCAGCTCAGCTTCGGCTAACCACTGCGCAGCACTGCGGCCGCTAGTAGGATCCATACGCATATCAAGCGGGCCATCTTTCATAAAACTAAAACCACGTTCAGCATCGTCTAGTTGTGGTGATGACACACCGATATCTAATAAAATACCATCTACTTTTCCTAATAGATCGTTTTGCTCTGCTACTTCGTATAGGTTAGAAAAGCGAGTATGGGCAATGGCAAAACGGCTATCGTCGGCAAACTTTTCGGCAGACTTGATCGCTTGTGGATCTTGATCAATGGCCTGTAATCGACCATGTTCACCAAGGCGCGCCAAGATTTGTCCAGAATGTCCGCCTCGGCCAAATGTACCATCCATATAAATACCGTCTGGCTTAATTGCTAGACCTTCGATGGTTTCGTCCATTAGTACGGAAATATGTTCAAATTGCGCTGTCATTAGCTATTGTTTGCCTTTTTATTGTGTGATCAGAGCGAAAAATTATCTAAGTCTGGGGTTGATTCAAACTCACCGAGTCGTTCAATTTCGGTATCTTGGCGCATTTGTTCATGCCAACGTTCTTCATCCCAGATCTCAAATTTATTCATCAAACCGACCAACATGATTTTTTTGCCTAAATCAGCATGAGACCGTAACGACGGTGCCAGCAATATTCGGCCATTTTTATCTAATTGGTATTCTGTTGCATTACCTAACAACATCCGTTGCATGCGTCGAGCGCGTGGATTCATATTGGAAATTTTAGCTAAGCGATCTTCTATATCCTGCCATTGCGCCAGTGGATACAACCACAAGCAAGGCTCGTTCAGTGCGACAGTACAGATCACCGTCCCCTGATCTTCAGACAACAGCGAGTCTCGGTACTTAGTCGGTACCGCAAATCGTCCTTTGTCATCCAAACTCAGTGAACTCGCACCACGGAACATAAAAAGCCTACTTTAAAAGTTTGTAATTAATCTGTTTTGATTAATTTGATCCAATTTGATCCACTAAATACCACTTTTTACCACAGTGCTCCAGTTTAGGGCTTGACAAGCTATTTTGTCAAGTCAGCAGAAACCTATAATGGTGTGTTAAAGCCAGAAAAAATAAGGCCTAGCGCGAAGCTACTGAATTACGTGGGAAAAAGTGGATAACATCAAAAAAAATATTTTATTCTGAGATAAAACAAAATAAATAGACTTAAATGATTAATGAATAATCAATGAACAGTTACAAAATATTAGTAGCGAATTGCTGCTTAATAGATCTTGTAAAATTTACGCGATCTTTTTGCAATAGTTACTTTAAACGCTGTTATTTCAAACAAAGTGATTCACAAGATAAAAAACAAACCATTGATTTTTAAGAATTTAAATAAGATCGTAGAAGTGGTACGAAGGCTGCAACAAGTATTACACAATCTAGTTTTATATTTAAGGAACGATTACTATGACTACTTCAACATCAAGTTCAAATTCAGCTGCAAAAACCAGTAAAAAAGTTGATGATATTGCTGCTCACACTGAATCACCATTAACAGACAAAGCAACCTCAGCGGCTCATCTTGCTGTTGATTCGCTGTCTTCAAAGGCTGCAACAGCAGAACAAAGTATTCGTCATGGTGCTTCAAGTTCAGCTGAAACACTCACTGAAAAGCAAAAAATTGCGCGTGAAAAACTGTCTGAATACAGTGGTAAAACTCGTCAATTAGCCTCTGAAAACCCGCTTGCTACAGCTGGTCTTGCGTTTGCTGCTGGTATGCTAGTGACAGCACTATTTCGCCGTAGCAAGTAAGCAATTATGCAACCACATACCGATCCTAAAGATAAACAGCATCAAGCCGCTGATCCTGCACCGCAAAGTGCTGATCAGTGGCAAGATCATCTTGCTAAATTATCTCAATATGGTGAGCAACTTTATCAAGACTATCGCCAACAGGCTGGTATTTGCAAAGAATTAGCGAGTGCCGAGTGGCGACTATCAACTCGCTCTTTGGCATTGACTATTATTTTGCTGGTAAGTTTTGCCGGTGGTTTAGTATTGTTGTGGGCCGGTTTGCTGATCACACTTGGCTTTGCGGTTTTTGCCTTTAGTCAATCAATATGGCTCAGTGCTGTATGTCTAATTGGCTTACAATTGCTTTGTTTAATGTGGCTGTGGAAAAACATTGGTTATATCAGCAGCAAAATTGGCTTTGATAAAACTGCGCACAGCATTAAACAATTACTCAATATAAATAGGGGTGAATAATGCTAATTGATTATTTTATTAAGAAACCAAATCATAAAGTTCGTCACTTAAGTCAAAAAATGAATAGCATCAATGCGTTAAAACAGCAACATCATCAAGCTTTCAACTACCGACTTAAACGCTTTGCAGTATCGAATGTCGGTATTGCCAGTGCCTTTACGGCAGGTGCAGGCTATCAAGCGCTAAATGGTCATAGCCAAAATTCAGCCAATAAAATAAAGCTAAGTCAATTTAGCTGGTTGTTACGTTTGCTATAAATCCTCATAGATACTGAGCTTTGCTCAGCACAATCTTACTCTTCAGAGCTATTACTTTGGTCTTTATTAGATAAACCGCAATTAACCTTATATTATATATGGTTATTTTCAACTTAATTGGCTACAATTTTATGCCAAAGCCCAGTATGAAGAGTATTGTTATTTTTTCCTCATCGTTACAACATCGACTTTATCGGTTATTTATATTACTGAGTTTACCCGGCATTTTGGTGATCTTATTTAGCCTTTGGCATGCCAAAGAAACCGCACGCCAAGAAAGTCGGCTGCAGGCATTAACGGTTGCCGAACAGCTTGTTGAGCAGCAGACTGAGCTACTCAAAAAAATTAAGACATTTACCACTCAACTTGCTGACTTAAAAGATTTTGCCGCGCCACTACAAACCGGCTGCCCTTATTACTTAGCTAAAATACAAAAACTTCAACCTGAAATTGCAAATATTGGTATCGTCAACATGCAAGGCGACGCGGTGTGTTTATCGCAAGGACGCAAAGAAAATATTAATATTGCCGATCGTGAATACTTTAAAAATGCTGTGGCAACTAAAAGCTTTGCCATTGGCTATTTTCAAAAAGATCGCAGTATCAATTCCCTCAGTTTCAATTTTGCTTATCCACTTATTGATCAGCAGCAACAAGTATATGGGGCAGTAGTAACGGTTGTCACATTAGATTGGTGGAGCCAGATACTTGCCAACTCTCACTTACCCGAAGATGCCATTGCTGTTATAACCGACAACAACGGTCGCATTATTGCAAATTACCCTAACGATCCATCGCTGTTTGGCGAAAATATTAACGCCTATGGATTTAGCTCTGAACTACCTATGCTCAATAGCACAATTGAATTGCAAGGTATTAATCACATTTTACACAGTAAAACCATGTATACCGATGAAACTAAAAATAGCCTAAATGTCTATGTTGTCATGCCATTTAATAACGCAATTCAAGCTGCCAACCAACTATTTTTTATCACATTAGCTGCATTTACATTGATGATTATTGGCCTGTCTATATTTGCTCATAACCAATTAAAGCGCAACGTATTAACGCCCATAGCACAACTCACTCTGACGATTAAAGAGCTTGCGCAAGGGTTATTACCAAAACAGTTTTCTTTAAATAGCCCAGAGCTGAATACTCTCTATCAACATTTTAAAGCGATGGCGCAAACACGTCTGACGGCAGAAGCGAGTGTCAAACGCCAACATGACGAATTAAGTAGTTTATTAAACGCTTTGCCTGATACCTACATTCGGATCAATGTTCACGGTGATGTACTGAACTTAGGTGGGCAAATTTCACAGTTAAATTTACCTGTGTATACACGTTCAAAGTTACACCTTCGCGAGCTACTTGGTGAAGAAAAAAGTAAACAGTTACTTCAGCATTTGCCCTGCAAAAATAAAACTAGCCAATTTGAATTAACAATCAATAACAGCGAAGTCGAGCAAGTATTTGAAGCGCGGATCAGTGCCAAGCATAATAGCAACGAGTACACTATTGTATTGCAAGATATCAGCCAGCGAAAAAACGCTGAAAAAGCGTCTCATCTGGCCTCATTGGTCTACTCAAATAGCAGTGAAGGAATGGCCATTACCGATCCAAACGGCATTATCTTAGATGTTAACCCGGCTTTTTGTGAAGTAACCCAATACAGTAAAAATGAAATCCTGGGCAATACCACCGCTATCTTAGCTTCAGGCAAGCACAGTAAGGTGTTCTATCAAGAAATGTGGCTGCAATTACAAGAGACTGGCCGTTGGCAAGGTGAAATAATTAACCGTCGTAAAGATGGCGAGTTATTCACAGAGTGGCTTACTATCGATACTGTATACAATGAGCATTCTGAAGCGCAGCGCAGAGTCGCGATTTTTACCGATATTACCGCTAAGAAAGCAGCCGAAGATCTGATATGGCATCAAACTCACTTTGATCATTTAACCAATCTACCTAATCGAATTGAGCTTAAAGAGCGCTTAAATCAGCGCCTCAACAACGCCTTAAATCCTAATGAGCCATTGGTGATCATGCTACTTGATCTTGATCATTTCAAAGACATAAATGACACCTTAGGCCATTTTTATGGTGACGAATTACTTAAGTTGATCGCAATTCGTTTGCAACAAGAAATTGTTGATATTGAGTTTATTGCACGTATTGGTGGCGACGAATTTGTCATTGTACATGCCAAGCTAGTCACTGAAGAACACATTAAAAAAGTAGCCAACGATATCCTCAATGCCATGACAAAAGCATTTATACTCGAAGGCGAAGAACTACACATAGCAACCAGCATCGGCATCGCTATTGCACCAATCGATGGCGATAGCTCAGAGCTGTTATTAAAAGCCGCAGACCAAGCCATGTATAAAGCTAAACAAAGTGGTCGTAACTGTTTTGAGTTTTTCAATCACAACTTACGCGAGCAAGCACAAGCGCGTATGGATTTACTCAAAAATATGCGCTATGGCATTGAACAAAAACAATTTGATCTTTATTACCAAGCAATCGTTAACCTAGATTCTGGGCACATTCATAAAGCAGAAGCACTATTGCGCTGGCGCCACCCTACACGCGGCGTAATTAGTCCCGCAGAGTTTATACCTTTGGCCGAAGAGTCTAGATATATCAACCCATTAGGACAATTTGTATTTACTCGCGCATTACAAACGCTAACGGTTTTACGAGCCCAGGTTGATGCCAACTTTCAACTTAGTATTAATGTCTCGCCAGTGCAATTTAGTTGCCTTGATAGCGGTATTGATCAGTGGCCAGCCTTGCTAAAAGCCGCCAATTTACCACCGAGTGCAATTGTTAGCGAGATCACCGAAGGGTTAATGATCGCACCAGAGCAACTCACCCAACAACGCCTGAAAGCGCTGGTAAAATCCGGTATGGAACTCGCTTTAGATGACTTTGGCACCGGCTATTCATCGCTTGCCTACTTGCAACAAATGGACGCAGATTATTTAAAAATTGATAAATGTTTTGTTGATAACATTCAAGCCGACAATCAAGATCTGGCGTTATGCAAAGCAATTATCACTATGGCACATCAATTTGGTTTAAAAGTGATTGCCGAAGGCATTGAAACACCAGAGCAGCAGCAATTATTACTTGATATAGGGTGTGATTATGGCCAAGGCTATTTGTTTGCAAAGCCATTACCCGAACAGGAATTTTTAGCACTGGTAAGCAACCAATCCACAACCGCTACCTAAATATTGCTGATCCAGCACACACTATGCATTGAAAACTTAGCTAGCTATTGTTTAATAAATAACGAACTGATAGGTTACCAAACAGATTTTATTAAATTAACTGTTAGCCGTGATTTCAAAATTGCCTCGTTGGGTAGAATATGGATCGTTTTTACTTGCGCTTGTTGCTGGGCTTGTTAATTCGATAGGGTTACTAGGGTTCAAACATCAATCAATTTCACATCTATCAGGCACTGCAACACTCCTTGGCACAAGCATTGTTACCTCCCCCGTTACTGATGTATTACACTTAGCTCTTATCCTACTGAGTTTTTTAGTTGGTGCAGCGATCTCCGGCGCTTTTTTGCAAAGTGGTGCATTAAAACTCGGCCATAACTACAGTAGCTTGCTGTTATTTGAAGCCACTCTGTTAGCAAGCTCAGTGTATTTTTTATCGAATGACTCTGTAAACGGGCACTATTTAGCATCCGCAGCCTGCGGCTTACAAAACGCGTTAGCCACCACTTACAGCGGCGCAGTTATTCGCACCACCCATGTTACCGGTATCTTTACTGATCTAGGGCTAATGCTTGGCGCTAAATTAAGAGGCGAACCCTTTGATAAACGCAAAGCACTGTTGTTTTTACTGATAATCTCAGGATTCATTTGCGGTGGCACGTTAGGTGCTTATGCATTCCAGTTTTATAAATTTAATGCCCTCTTTATCCCCGCCACCATCTGCCTAGTATTAGCCGTTAGCTACTCAGTGTTTAAAGCGATTAATAGTAACAAGACTTAGCCCTACGCAGAAAATCAACTAACGTTAGACTTGAGCATCTCTATAAAAGGTGAAAATTTTTAACCTGTGGTGTATCATCGCATTAGCACTATAGTACAGTTTGTATTAAGAATTATGTTTAGAGGGATTTAAATATGCTTAATGATAGAAAGGCTGCTTTCGATGTGATAAGTAGGGTATTTGCTATTATGCGTTTAGATATTGAGCATCATCAGGCAATCAATGATCTTTCACTAAACATACATGGGGAAAACTACTTTAGAGACATTTTTAATTTCATTTACGATAGAAACTTTGTAAATGCAAATCTCGGTGACTTTAACGCCCCTTTCATTGATCTTATTGAGCATTCATCGAAAGAAATTGTTCAAATAACAACTACAAGAACAAAAGATAAAATCCTTCATACATTAAACGCTTGTAAAAATAGACAATACGCTGGTTACAAAATTTCAATTTATTACTTGTTAGATAAAGCAATGCCCAATGCCGAAACAACTAACCAGATTGAAAATGGATACAATATAAACCTCAAAGATACTTTAAAAGATTATAGAGATATAATTAGAGATATCGAAGCACTAGAAAGCAAAAAACTGATTGATTTATGTGATAAATACTTTAAAAAAAATCAAGTAAAATATACTGACAAAATAGTGTTAGACCTCGTTTATAAGAAGCTACTCAAAGAAAAGTCAACGAAACCACTACCTTCCCATGACGATGATTGGGGCACTATAGAAACCGATGATAAATTTAAAGTGAATAGTATTAGACAATCAATTTCTTCAGAAATAAATAAAAGCTTAGAATATACTACCCTGGTTAGCTTTATTGATGATGGGGCGTTAGCCGAAGAACTAAAAGAGTTTGTTGTTGATGAACTATACAGAGATATTTTAATCCAAAGTCTAAGAGCTAAAGTACCTATGGGTGATTTAGTTAAACTTAAAGTTGCTGACTTGCATTTACTTTCAAAGAAATTTGATATCAATTTTAATAAAGTAATTAATAGCCTTCATCATCAGCTAGAGTCTAAGATGATTATAAGCGACTTTAATAGCATGGCAGTTTCATGGATATTAATAGCTCACTTTTTTGAAGTTTGCGATGTTGGAATGAAGAAGTAATGATATTACCAAATAAATCAATAAGGCCTGTAGACTCACTCTTTTGCATTTCTTCATTTATAGTTGAATTGCTTAGTAAAAATAATTTATGTGTTGATAGTATCCATTATGAACTACAAAAGAGCTACCCTAAATCGGTTAGCGTAGAAACTGTAATCTCTTGTATCAACTTTTTGTACATTCTTGGAAAAGTAGAAATGGAAAATGAAACTATTAAAGCTAAGCTCTGATAATCCAAAGTTCAAGACATTAAATTTCAAAAGTGGCCTCAACATTCTCGCAGGCTTTCAACTTAGCGATGCTGATAAAAAAACTTATAATGGTATTGGCAAAAGCTTTTCACTTCACTTAATACATTTAATGCTGGGCTCTCGCCTTGATAGAAACAAGCCAAAGGATAAGAAGATACTAGACTTCCTTTCATCCTTTGGTACTTTTTTTCTAGACTTAGTACATGAAAATAAAACATATAAAATAGAAAAAAACTTTGCTGAAACTCACTTTATCGTTAATGAAGACAAAATAACTCAAACTCACTACCCAAGTGAGCTTCGACGTATATTTATCGGAAATAGTTTTGACTCAAATGTAAGTTTTAAACAAATACTAAATTGTTTTTCTAGACGGTACGGTAGTACCTATTACTCCGATGCTTTGAGCCAACAAGGGCGACCCCTTCAAGATTACTACCAAATGTATGCTAACTTAGCTTTACTAGGGATAAATACAGAACTAGTTATTGAAAAGGCTGAAATAAAAGAAAAGATAAACAAACTTGAAAAAGCTAGGAGTGTCGTAGAAAGCTATGAAGAGCTGTTAGATGATTCAAATGTGAAAGACCTAAAAGATGAACTTCAGCAATTAATTCAAGAAAAAAATGATTTTATTATTGCTGAAAACTACGACAAATTTAAAAAAGAAGCCGACTTCCTAACTAATTTATCAAATAAAGCTCGTAATGATATTTTTGATATTACAAAAAGTATAGCAAGAAAGAAGAGTAGCCTCGAAGAGTCTAACTTAATTGACGTTGACTTGAACAAAGTAAAAAGAATTTATGATGAAGCCAACCTATTTTTCGATGAAAAAGTATCCGTAAGACTGGATCAAGCAAATGAGTTCCATACTAACTTAGTCCGCTCCAGAACAAAAAGAATCAATAGTGAAATATCTGATTTAACAATTCAACTTAAGGAGTTAGAAAAAGATTTAGCTGATTTCGAGCGAAAAAGAGACTTGATTTTAAAAGATTTGGACTCTAAAGGGGCGCTAGAAGAATACAACTCTATTAGTGAACGTATCAGAACTATAGAAAGCGAAGTCAGAGACTTAGATAAGTATCGAGAAATATTAAATAGCTTTAAAGCCGATAAAACTCAATTAGATTTGGATAATGCAAACTTACAAGCTAGAGCTCTTCAATACCGAAATCAAAACCAAGACTACTTGGAGAAAGTTGAAAATAAATTTAGGACTATAGTAAAGAAATTTTACACCAATCATGGGGGTTCTTTACAGTTAACCGAAACTGTTGATGCTAAGTACCTATTTAATATTGATATTGAGATACCTAGAGATGGCTCTCAAGGTATTAATGAAGTGAAAATATTTTGCTATGACTTTTTATTGTATCAATTAAGACCTGAGTTACTTAATTTCATGGCTCATGATGGTTGCATTTTCAGTGAGATGGATCCTAGACAAAAGTCTATGATCTTTAAGATAGCGATTGAAACAATAAATGACAGTGGACTGCAATACTTTATAAATATAGGGCAATCATCTCTAGACGAAATTATAGATATAGATAAAAAGTACAATGTATTGTCTGATGATGAAAAATCTTATATTAAAGAGAGTATTATTTTAGAGCTTTATGATAAAGATCCTAGCGCGTGGCTATTTGGCACAAATTTTGGTTAAAATAATTCATTCATTTTGAGTATATTTAATAACATTCAAGCACTGCTAATTTAATTAAGTAGTGCTTGAAAGAAGCGTCACCACACTTCCCAGTGTAATCTAACCAGCATTCTTATGATGTAATTATCAGCTATCCCACCTTTTGAAATTTCATGACCAACAATTTGTTGTAATAATGAAAGATCAAACGCGTGGTTATTACGGATGTTACTAATAAACAGATGTCTAAAGCGGTGATCGCTACGCAATTCATCTAGCTCATTCATACTAGGAATATCAAGATCTACTACCAAACGCCCGAACCAACTAGTGATACTCTAGGCCGCTTGCATATTCTCCCCAGCTTTGATCACCCAATGGCATTAACTTTGATCACTTATTCTCATTAAGCTTTGATCACGAAAATCACTCGATAATGATCACTTTTGTGTTCTTAATGATTTTGCCGATCAAAGCTTAATGCCACTCGTTACCGAGTTCACGTTTTATCATTTTTGTAGGTATGTTAAACCGTTATCTAAATCATTTGATGAGGATAACAATAATGTCAACAAGACCTATATCTATGAGTAAATTACATGCTATTTTACGGCTGA
>NZ_JACJEZ010000209.1:0-270 GCF_014164365.1 Pseudoalteromonas sp. SG43-6 | reverse complement strand
ACTAATTAATATGCTCTTTAAAAATTTGGAAAAGCTGATAATAAAATTCGTATGAATAACATTGTTATTTATACAGAGTTTTCAAAAGTAAAAAAGAATGATAGCAGTATCATTCAGTGCCATTTAGTTAACTCTTAGGAGTTGATTGATTGGTATCTACTTTAGTATTCAATATTAACTTCTGGCGAAGTTAAACTGTCACAAAACAAAGACCCGTTTGGGTTGTATGGTTAAGTGACTAAGCGTACACGGTGGATGCCTTGGCAGTTG
>NZ_JACJEZ010000208.1:0-272 GCF_014164365.1 Pseudoalteromonas sp. SG43-6 | reverse complement strand
GATCCGCCGATTATAACCACTCTACTATTCAACGAATAAAGAATGGTGGGTCATGATGGACTTGAACCATCGACCAATGGATTAAAAGTCCACTGCTCTACCAACTGAGCTAATGACCCGCTCTGGTGTGCCTAAGCACGCTGCGTAGATCCGCCGATTATAACCACTCTACTATTCAACGAATAAAGAATGGTGGGTCATGATGGACTTGAACCATCGACCAATGGATTAAAAGTCCACTGCTCTACCAACTGAGCTAATGACCCGCTCTG
>NZ_JACJEZ010000207.1:0-272 GCF_014164365.1 Pseudoalteromonas sp. SG43-6 | reverse complement strand
AATGCCTAATTCTTGCAAGGTAGCCAATAATGTAGCGCCTTTCATTGGGCTGCCATTATCCGAATGTAACGTGACTTGCTCTGGCTTTATTTGCTCTCGACTGCAAATATCCGTCATCAAATCAGCCGCTAGCGCACTTAACTGTGTATCGTGAACCTGCCATCCCACAATTTTTCGACTAAAAATATCCATCACTAAATACAAGTATAAAAATTCGCCCTTAACCGTTGTTGGCAAATATGTAATATCCCATGTGTAAATTTCGTTCACAC
>NZ_JACJEZ010000206.1:0-274 GCF_014164365.1 Pseudoalteromonas sp. SG43-6 | reverse complement strand
GTTGCGGGAGCCGGATTTAAATAGATGGCCTTTGCTGGCTAATGTAGAGCTGAGACCGACGAGCTATTTATTTCACTGAGTTTCAGGCATAAAAAAACACGCTTTAGGCGTGTCTGTTTAATATTCTAAATTGTAATTGTAATTTCAGTTGGTTGCGGGAGCCGGATTTAAATAGATGGCCTTTGCTGGCTAATGTAGAGCTGAGACCGACGAGCTATTTATTTCACTGAGTTTCAGGCATAAAAAAACACGCTTTAGGCGTGTCTGTTTAATA
>NZ_JACJEZ010000205.1:0-277 GCF_014164365.1 Pseudoalteromonas sp. SG43-6 | reverse complement strand
CGTCCGCCGCTCGTCAGCAAAGTAGCAAGCTACTCTCTGTTACCGCTCGACTTGCATGTGTTAGGCCTGCCGCCAGCGTTCAATCTGAGCCATGATCAAACTCTTCAATTAAAAGTTTTTTCTGTTCTCATCCAATAAAGAATGAAGAACCTGCTCAATGAATTCTGAATTTATTTAATATCTTTCGATATTGAATTGACTGTGCCGAAGCAACTTATAAATAAGTTACTTCTGTTGGTCACTCAGCTTCTCTTTCGAGAAATCACATTGAGACTCT
>NZ_JACJEZ010000204.1:0-282 GCF_014164365.1 Pseudoalteromonas sp. SG43-6 | reverse complement strand
TCATTACTAAAATTAGTAACCAAATAGGGAAATCAACATGATGCTTGCGTAAACTGCAATTCAACAACAAGCAAAAGAGTAGACGCCCTCAAACCACTTTAGTTCAAAATAAATTTAAAATTGATGAAAATAATACTGCATGCGCCAAAATAGCAGACATAAAAAAAGCCAGCTCAAAATGGGCTGGCTCAATCATTACTAAAATTAGTAACCAAATAGGGAAATCAACATGATGCTTGCGTAAACTGCAATTCAACAACAAGCAAAAGAGTAGACGCCCTC
>NZ_JACJEZ010000203.1:0-285 GCF_014164365.1 Pseudoalteromonas sp. SG43-6 | reverse complement strand
TATTGGTGATTTTTTTACTGAAATTAATGACATCAATAGTCCTTGATTGTACGGTGTAAATTGGTCGTAGAGGCAGCAATGCGAAGCATGAACGGGGTAGTTTTTTGGGCATGAAACGGTGTCCGGGTTGTTAACTGCTTGTCATCAACAGCCTCAAGCACCTAAAGTATCCCCAGAATTAGCCTTTATATATCAATGAACTAATAGTATTAAAAAATGTGGGAAGCGAGGGAACATTCATGGTGTTTTGTGATCTTATGAATCGCTTAAAAACAACAGAGCTAA
>NZ_JACJEZ010000202.1:0-288 GCF_014164365.1 Pseudoalteromonas sp. SG43-6 | reverse complement strand
TCGTTTAGTCGCCCGTCAGTGAGTAATGATAATCCCTATTCGGAGTCATTATTTAAAACGTTAAAATATCGCTCAGACTACCCAGAAAAGCCATTTGAAGATATAAGCGCAGCAAGAGAATGGGTGGCAGGGTTTGTAGATTGGTACAATAACGAGCATTTGCACAGCGGTATAAAATTTGTCACGCCAAATCAGCGTCACTTAGGTTTAGATAAAGAAATATTAGCCAAGCGCCAGCAGGTAAACGATGCGGCTAGATTGAATAACCCTGGTCGTTGGTCAGGAAAA
>NZ_JACJEZ010000201.1:0-290 GCF_014164365.1 Pseudoalteromonas sp. SG43-6 | reverse complement strand
GAAAAAGTAAAGCCAGCTAAGCCGATGAAAAAGCCAAGAGCATTGAAGGCAGTACGTGCAAATGAAGTATACACTTGGGATATCACCTATTTACCAACGAGCGTAAAAGGGCAATTTTTATACTTGTACTTAGTGATGGATATTTTTAGTCGAAAAATTGTGGGATGGCAGGTTTACGACACACAGTTAAGTGAATTAGCCGCAGATTTAATGAAGGATATTTGCAGTCGGGAGCAAATAAAGCGCGAGCAAGTCACGTTGCACTCAGATAATGGTAGCCCAATGAAAGG
>NZ_JACJEZ010000200.1:0-311 GCF_014164365.1 Pseudoalteromonas sp. SG43-6 | reverse complement strand
AAGTCACCTCGTTGCTGCGCACTCAGTGGTTCAAGCCCCCAGTCGTCTAAGATCAGTAGATCATACTTTATTAGCTTCGCTAGTAATTTTCGGTAACTACCATCTGCTTGTGCTAGAAACAGGCTCTCAAGTAACTCTTTTAATCGAATATAGTAAACACTTTTTCCTTGTAGGCAGTGCTCATGCCCTAAGGCACACGCAAGGTATGTTTTTCCACAGCCTGTTGCCCCAGTGATTAAGATATTTTGATGTAAGTTTAGCCAGCTATTTTGGCTTAAGTTACGTATCTGTGCTTTTTCTATATTACGTGT